>CAIRDL010000885.1 GCA_903877345.1 uncultured Oscillochloris sp.
GCGGGCCGAACCCCGCGACTCGGTGGCACCCTGTTCCATCAGCAACACAGGCCGTCCCCACTCCTCGGCTAGTTTGCCCGCCACAAGGCCCACCACCCCGGCGGCGTAGTCCGTCCCCACAAGCATGACAATGCGCTGGAGATGCGCCCCGGCAGTTTCAGCCTGCGCCTTTGCGGCAGCCTGCACCTGCTTGGTAAGCTCCTGGCGCTTACGGTTCGTCTTATCGAGTTCGGTGGCAAGCGTTTGGGCGGTGGCTTCATCTTCGGCGAGCAGGAGTTGATAGGCGCGCACGGCATCATCAAGGCGTCCGACGGCGTTGATACGCGGTGCGAGCATGTAGCCAATGTCGCTGGAAGTGACGGCGTCAGGGGTGAGTCCAGCGACCGCGATGAGCGCTTTGAGGCCGGGGCGCGTGGTGGTGTGAATGGCCTCGAGACCGGCTTGCACCAACACGCGATTCTCGCCCGTCAGTGGCCCCATATCGGCGACGGTGCCGAGGGCGACGACATCGAGTAAGTCGCGCCCACGCAGGCCACCCAGGCTGAGGCCGTGCTTGACGAGGGCATGGACGAGCTTGTAGGCGATCCCGACGCCCACCAGTTGCTTGTACGGGTACGCACAACCCGCCTGCTTAGGATTGATGATGGCGAGCGCGGCGGGCAATATGGCGGGTGGCTGGTGGTGGTCGGTGACAATCACATCGAGGCCGAGACGGTTGGCTTCGGCCACTTCAGCCACATTGCCGATGCCGCAATCCACGGTGATCAGCAGGCGCACATGTTCCTCAGCGAGTTGTTTCACGGCCTGTTGGTTCAAGCCGTAGCCCTCGCGGGTGCGATGGGGAATGTAGGGCCGAATGTTGCCGCCCATCGCGTTCAGCGCCTGTACCAAGAGCGTCACCGCCGTCACGCCATCGGTGTCGAAGTCGCCATAGACGGCCATTGGTTCGCCCGCCCGCACTGCTTCAACGATCCGGGCACTGGCCTCGGGCATCCCGCGCAGCAGCAGCGGATCGTGGAGGCCGGTCTTCATATCGGCGGTGAAGAAACGTGCGATGGCGGCGGGGTCGCGTTGGTCGCGCTGGTAGAGCAGTTGGGCGAGAAGTGGGTGGAGTCCGGTGGCTTGGACAAACTCAGGCGGGGCCGGGGCGAGCAGGTTCCAGCGCTTACGGCGTGCAGACATGCTGGTTCTTCTGGTAGCTGCGCCGGGCGCAGGCGGTGGGTGCAACGCGGGCATTATAGATCCTCCGGGCGGCGTGTCAACGCTTGGGTGCCTGCAACAGCTACCGTGCCGACCGGCGGAAGGGTACGGGGCTTGGATGCTTTTCGATTGCAGACTGTAGATTCTAGGCGTACTTCAATCCAGCTTTAGAGTCCCGCGATCTGACGCAAAGCCGCAAAGCCGCAAAGCCACAAGGAGCATGTGGTTGCAGGTTTCAACTGTAAGACACAAGATTCGCGGCTACTTTACAGTTTGAGCAGGCGCAGGGCGTTCTGCTACGCTTGATCTGAAACCTGAAACCCGGCCCCTGAAACCCGGCCTTAATCCAACTGGCGGCACGGATGGGGCGACGGGCTAGACCTCCACAAATTTGCGCCCCATACTGAGCGCTGGCAGTACCGCAGCGACGGTTGCCACGAGGGTATGCAGGCCCACCGGCTTCACGAGGTAGCTACTCGCCCCAGCCGCCAGACAGCGCTCACGGTCGCCCGGCAGTTCCAGCCCGGTCATGACGATGATCGGCACGCGGGCGATGGTGGGATCGGCCCGGAGGCGATGCAGCACGCCGAGTCGATCCATCCCCGGTAATTGGATGGCTACCAGCACCACATCTGGGTTGGTCATACGCCCTTGGGTGACGACCTCTTCCTCTGTGCGGGCGATGGTTACACGGCAGCCTTGCTGGGTGAGTACGTCGTGGTACAAGCTAAGGCTCAGTTCGTGATGATCGGCGATAAGGATATGCGGTGGTCGTACCCAGGCGTGCAGGCGGGGCGCAGAAGTGGGAGTTTCTCGCAGGGTGACGTTGTCGGCGGCCGCCCAGGGCAGACTGACGGTGAAACGGCTCCCTTGCCCTGGGGTACTCGCGAGGCTGATGCTGCCGCCATGCAGATCCACCAGGCGGCGCACGAGCGAAAGCCCCAACCCGACCCCGCCGTACTGTCGCGCTAACCGCCCGTCCACTTGCGTGAAGGGCTGGAAAAGCCGGATGTAATCGGCCTCGGCGATCCCGATGCCGGTATCCCAAACGCTGAACTGGATGTGCTCTTGCTCGTTGTCGGCCAGCACCTCAAGGCCGACCGTGCCGCCTACGGGGGTGAATTTGACCGCATTTTCAAGCAGGTTGACCAAAATCTGGGTCAGGCGGCGCTCGTCGGCGCGCAGCCCTTCCACCCCTTGCTCCACGCTCCGCAAGAGGCGGATGCCCTTCTGTTGGGCGGTAGCCTGAACGAACTGCATGGCCGCACGGCAGACGATCTCCACATCAAGCGACTGGCGATCCAGCGTCTCTTTGCCTGCATCAATGTGGGCCATGTCGAGAATCCCGGAGAGCATGGCGAGCAAGTGACGTCCGCTCTGGGTGACGGTGGCGAGAGCGTTGCGCTGCCGTTCGCCAATTGGCCCGTAGAGTTCCTCCGCCAAGGCTTCGGTGAAACCCAAGACGGCATTGAGCGGTGCGCGAAGTTCATGACTCATCATGGTCAGAAACTCGTCCTTGAGCTGCAGCGCCCGGGTCAATTCGGCATTGGTGCGGCTCAGGGCTTCGGCGTGGGCCTGCAGGGCGGCTTCATCATGTTTGCGCTGGGTGATGTCTTGCGCGGTAATCACCCCCAGGTACAGTGTGCCCTGCTCGTCATACACAGGGGTGCCGCTAAAGGCCAACCAGTGTTCCGCAGCGTGGCCTGTTAGGCGAAGACAAATTTCAAGGCCCGCGAATTGCTCGCCGCGCAAGACGCGCCGCACTGGTTCGTCGTCCGGTGCAAGTGTTTGGCCGTGGGCATCAAGGAGTATCAGCCCAATGGTTTGCGCCACAGCCGCCAGCGTCAGCGGAGGATCGGCGTGCGCCAAGCCAGTGAGGCGCACGCCAGCGGTGTTGACCAGCGCAATCGTACCGTCCGGGTGGAAGGCGACGACGCCCTCGTGCATGGTTTGCACAATGGCGTCGAGTTGCTTGCGCTGACGCTCCAGTTCGTGTTGAGCCTGCCGCCGTTCGGTGATGTCGTCAAAGGTGGCATACACCTGCGTTGGCATCGTCGCGCCGGGTTGGAACTGGGGCTCAGCACAGATAGAAATCCAGCCACAGGTGTCGGTGGCCGGATTATAGACACCCATCACCACATCGCGCACCGTTTGCCCAGTGCGGAGGGCAACCATCGCTGGGTGGGTTTCACCGAGGAAGGGCGTGCCATCCTCGTGAATCGCGTGCCAGTGTGGGTCTAACGAACTGCGGCCTTGAAGCTGGCTCAGGCTCAAGCCCAAAATGCGCTCGGCGGCGGGATTGGCGGCGATGATCTGCCCCGTGGCATCTTGGTAGACGACCCCTTGGCTCATCATCTCAAACAGCGTGCGGTAGCGCGCCTCGCTGGCCCGCAGGGCCGCTTCGGTGCGCCTAATCGGGGTGAGATCCGAGATCGTCACGCCAACCCCTGCGACGCTGCCCATCGGCCCCGTGACAGGATAGAGGTTGTACAACCAACTGTGGATGATCCCGTCTTGCGAACTGGGCGGGCTTTGCCACTCCTGATTGCGCATTGGCTCACCTGTCGCCAGCACTTGGCGCAAGGATGGCTCTAGCAAGCCAGCCAAACTTGGGATCATCTCGGCCAGCGAGTGCCCAAGATAGTCGGCGGGCGTTCGCCCATTGAGCGCCGCGAGGGCCGGATTGACCATGCGGTAGCGGAGGTCGTGGTCGAGGTAGCCGATTCCGTTGGGCGTACTGGCGATAATGGCTTCGAGTTGGGCCAGGGTTGCCGCCGCTGTCTGTTGGGCGGCCTGCATGTTGGCCTGGAGTTGCTTCCGGGCGCTGATGTCGCGGGTTACGCCAATCACCCGTACTGGCTGGCCGTTAGCAGCATGCTGCACGAGACCGTGGATCTCGATCCAGTGCAACTGGCCGTCGGGCGCAGACACACGCATTTGGATTTGATACGGGTCAACGCGCTCAAGCGCCGCCGCCACCATCGCGGTATAAGCTGGCAAGTCTGGCGGGTGGATGGTCGCGTGCAGTTCGGCGACGGTGCGGCTGCGCTGACCGGGCGGCAAGCGAAAGTAGGTCGCTTCCTCCTTGGCGTAGGTAAACGTCCCCGCCGCAACATCCCATTCCCACGCCACAAGTTGGGCCGCATCAAGCGCCAGACGGAGGCGTTGCTCGTTGGCCTGGAGGGCTGTGTTGGCCTGATGTTGGGCTGTCACTTCATGGATGACCAAACAGAGTCCGGCTGCCCCGGTGGTAGGGAGCGTGAGCGGACGGAGGCTAATCTGCCAGATGCGCGGGAGCGCCTCGTCAGCGGAATTCGCGGTGACCACTTCAAACGGGCCGCTAGGCTCGCCAGTCGCAAGCACTTGCGCGCAAGGTGCGGCGAGCGATGCGTCCAGGGTGGGAGCCAAGGCCGATAACGGTTGCCCGTGCAGTACCGTCTCAGGACGATCAAACAGCACGGTCAGCGTATGGTTTACCCGTAGGATGTGCAGAGCGGCATCAAGGACGACCACGCCAGTTGGCAGGGTATCAAGCACCGTAGTAAGCAGCGCCATCGTGCGGTCGCGCTCGCGGGTAAAGCGCACCACCGCCATCGCATGCTCGATAGTGAGGCGCAGGCGCTCCGGGGTGAGCGTACCTTTGATGAGGTAATCCTGGGCACCCTGTTGGAGCGCCGCCACCGCCAGGGTCTCATTCCCAAGACCAGTGAGCAGCACCACCGGTACATCGCTCTGCGCCCGCAGCGCGGCGAGCACCGTCAGGCCATCCTGATCTGGCAAACACTGGTCGAGCAGCACACAGTCGGGGGGCGTCGCAGCGCAAGCCGCCAAGACGTGGTTGCCCTGCGCAACCTCCGTGAACGTATAGACTCCGGGGGTCGTGCGCGTAAGGAGCCGCCGCACCGTCAGGCGGTCTTCCGGCGCATCATCAACAATCAGCACATGGAGAGGAGCTGGAGCCATTGCGGATGCCTCGAATTCCGTCTTACTTGCAGCGGATGAACTGTGGATTGCAGATTGTATAGCATTTCTCTTGAAACCGTGAAACGGCGTTCATGCTTCAGTCGGCTAAAGTCTTGGCACATCCCAACTGTAGCACTGTAGCATGGCGGTTGCAAAGTCGTTCGCCGTGGGGCTGATGAACAGGAAGAACGAAATCTGGGAGCTTGGCGTCCGTTGGCTGAGCGTGTCGAAGCCAGCACTTGTGCAAGAAAACCTCGTGGCCAACCTACTTAGCCTCCCGGTGGGCGGTAGGGTTGGTACCACACCGTGACTTTGCAACCGCCATGGCACTGTAGCGCACATTGACGGGATGCCAACCCCTGTGATAAGATAGCCAGCGTTGTTTGTCAGATCAGCTAACCTGAGGGAGTGGTGCTGTGAGTACGAAGATGAAAGTTCTGTTGGTTCAGGATGTTGAGCACTTGGGCCACACGGGCGAGTTGAAAGATGTGTCTGGTGGCTTTGGGCGCAACTATCTGCTGCCGAAGGGCTTCGCGGTACTCGCCACCCGTGGCCAAATTAAACAGGCCGAGGAGCGCTTGTCCGCCCAGCGCCGCCGCACCGACGCTACCCGTAAAGATGCCGAAACTCTGGCTGCCCGCCTTAACGGTGTTACTTTGACCTTCACGGTCAAAGTCGGTGAGCAGGATCGCCTCTACGGTTCGGTCACCAATGCTGACATCGCCGAGAAGATCGAGCAGCAGCTTAGCCTCGAAATTGATCGCCGCAAGATCGAACTCGAAGAGCCGATTAAGCGTGTCGGCACCTACCCGGTGACGATCCGCCTCCTCGCCGGTGTGGTGCCTGTGGTCAACGTGGTGGTGCAAGGCGAAGGCGTACCAACCCCGGATGCGCCCCCATCCGCGTAAGTTTGGTTCGTTTGTGCTATAATCTGTGGGGATGCGACCGACGATGTGCTGCGGCGTTACGCCGTGGCACATCGTCTTTCTTGCCCGCATGGTGGCGAATGGCGGCGAGGCAGGGGAAGCGCTGTGGATCGCTCGGTACCCTTTGACCTTCAGGCTGAGCGGGCCACCCTCGGGGCCATCCTGCTCGAACGCGAAGCGATTATCGCGATTGCGGCTTGGTTGTCGCCCGACTATTTCTACCTTGAACAGCACGCCCTCATCTATGAGGCGATGCTTGCCTGCTACAATCGCCGCGAACCCCCCGACCTCGCGACGGTCTCCACCGAATTGCGCCGCCAGGAACGCCTCGATCTGATCGGTGGCATTCCGTTCCTCGGTGAGTTGGCGCTCGAAGTTCCCACCGCTGTTCACATTGAGTACTATGCGCGCAGCGTTGAGCGCACTGCGATCCTGCGCCGCCTGATTGAGGCGGGCGGCAAGATCGCTGCGATGGGCTACGATGAGAGCGAGGATCTTGAGGCGACTCTCGATAAGGCCGAGGCCGAACTTTTCACGGTTTCGCAGCGCCGCAGCACCCAAGACTTTGTCCCCATTGGGCAGGTCGTCAATACCCTCTTCACGCAGATCGAGGCGCTCCAGGAACGGCGCGGCGAGGTGGCGGGCGTTGCTACCGGCTACCCCGATCTCGATGCGCTCACCGGCGGCCTCCAACCGAGTGATCTGATCATTTTGGCCGCCCGCCCAAGTGTCGGCAAAACCAGCCTCGCGCTCTCCTTGGCCTACAATGTTGCCTTCCACGGGCGGTCTACCGTGGGCATTTTCAGCCTTGAAATGAGCCGCGACCAGTTGGTGCAACGCATTCTGGCGATGCACACGGGGATTGATATGCAGCGGCTCCGCACCGGCAACCTGCGCGCCGATGAGCTCAATCTCGCCTTCGAGGGGATGGGCGTGCTCTCCGAGTTGCCTATCTTTATCGAGGATACTCCCGGCCTCAGTATTACCGAAGTGCGCGCCAAAGCCCGCCGGTTGCACGCCGAGGCGGGCTGCAATCTGCTACTGATTGACTATCTCCAATTGATGTCGGGGCGGCGCAACGACAACCGGGTGCAAGAGGTCAGCGAGATCAGCCGGGGGCTCAAGGCGCTGGCCCGTGAACTGAATGTGCCGGTGATCGCCCTGTCGCAACTCTCGCGGGCCGTCGAGGGTCGCCAAAGCCATATCCCAATGCTCTCAGACTTGCGCGAGAGCGGTTCGATTGAGCAGGACGCCGACATTGTGATGTTCATTTACCGCGAGGAACTGTACGACAAGGAAACCGACAAAAAAGGTATCGCCGAGATTCATGTGGCGAAGCACCGCAATGGCCCTCTGGGCATCATTCCGCTACGCTTCGAGGCGCGCACCACCCGCTTCCAGAATCTCGAACGGTACCGCGCCCCGGAAGGCTATTAGGCCGACCACGCGCTTTCTGTTGTCTAAAGGCGTGACGCCTTTGCCCGCAAGCTAACGGGGGCGAGGACTAACCGGCAGCGGTTAACACTGCCACGCCGTAGAGCCAAGCCGGGGCTACTACGGCGCGTGTATAATAAGTCCACTATGAAGCTGATCGTGCAGATACCGGCGCTGAATGAGCGCGAGACGATAGGGACGGTGATCGCCGCGATTCCGCGCACTATCCCCGGCATTAGCTTGGTTGAGGTGCTGATCATAGATGACGGTTGCACCGACGATACCGGGGCCGTTGCCCTACGCGCCGGGGCCGACCATGTGGTGCGCCACACCGCGAACAAGGGTCTAGCCACCGCCTACCAGACCGGGGTGGATACCGCGCTGCGTTTGGGGGCCGACATCCTCGTCAACACGGACGCCGATAATCAGTACCCCGGCGACGAGATTCCGCGCCTCGTGGCCCCCATCGTTGCAGGCCACGCCGACATCGTTGTGGGCGACCGGCAAGTGCAACAGCTCGAACACTTCTCGCCGCTCAAGAAGGCGCTGCAGCATGTCGGCAGTTCGGTGGTGCGCTGGGCCTCCGAGACCGACGTACCTGACACCGTCAGTGGCTTCCGCGCCCTTTCGCGTGAGGCAGCCCTGCGCACCTTCGTGACGACCGATTTTTCCTACACGGTCGAGGCGCTCATCCAGGCGGGCAAACGGGGTCTGACCGTCGTGGCGGTGCCGATTCGCACGAACCTGGTTGCGCGGCCCTCGCGTTTGCACCGGGGCAACTGGAACTTCATCAAGCACCAAGCGGCGATCATCGCCCGCACCTACAGCACCTACGAGCCGCTCAAGGTTTTTAGTTACATTGCGACGGCGCTCTTCGTACCGGGGGCCTTGTTCCTTTTACGTTGGGCCTACGTCTACGTCGCCCGGAACTTTGGCTTGGTGGCCTCGAACGACCAGTCGCTCTTTGTCGGCAATATCCTGGTGGTTATGGCGCTTATCACCTTTCTAATCGGCCTCCTTGCCGACCTCGTCGGTGGTGTGCGGCGTGTCCAACAGGAGATTCTCTACCGGGTGCGGACGATGCAGGTTGAGGATGAGGCGTGGCGGCGCAGCGCCAACACCCGCCTGGATCGCCTTGAACACACCCTTGACCATGAAGAGACGCCGCAGGGCGGGTGAAAACGGTAGAGACGCAACATGTTGCGTCTCTACCCACCTCGACCTGAACGAAAGACTACCCGTGCAACACCTGGGTTGTGCGGCGCTGTTGGTAGCGGTGGCGTGGCGTGGCCCAAAGCGCCCGCAGGTGTTGCAGCGCACCACCCGTGCGCCGATCCAACAGCATGATGAAGCGGGTCGCCTCAGCCATGCCAAGCCGTTCAACCAAGGCGTCCCAGCCCTCTTCAATCAGGCGAAGTTCCGTTTGAGTCATCGAAACTGCTCCTTAAGTAGTTGCAGATCCGCGTCAACCATCATGCGAACCAAGTCGGGAAAACTCGTCTTGGGCGTCCAACCGAGCTCCATGCGGGCTTTGGCAGAGTCGCCGATGAGCAAGTCAACCTCAGCCGGGCGCATGAACCGCTCGTCCATCACCACATACTTCGTGTAGTCCAGCCCAACGTGGCCGAAAGCCAACTCGCAGAACTCGCGCACGGCGTGGGTTTCGCCGGTGGCAACCACATAGTCGTCGGGTTGTGCCTGTTGGAGCATACGCCACATCGCTTCGATGTAGTCCCCGGCGAAGCCCCAATCGCGGCGGGCGTCAAGATTGCCTAAGCGCAGTTCACGGTCTAAACCTAGCATGATCCGTGCCACAGCGTGCGAAATCTTGCGGGTGACAAACTCCAGCCCCCGACGAGGGCTGTTATGCACGATCACCCGGCCCACGCCAGCGCAGAAATGCCCGCTGTCCGTCGCCAGATCAAAAACCCATTCCTCGCCAGCGGCGGGCGTGGTAATGCGGCGCACGGTAGCGGCAGCAGATCGCCGCTCGTGGCTCGCGAGCGCAGGTGCCCCAAACTCAAGCTCATAAACCGCCTGCTCGCCCTGGTACGCCACCCCAACCGTACAGGCACGGCCCTGATTGGCGTACAGCCAACAGAGACCCTGGGCCAGCACAGCGCTCAGCGTCTTGCGGCGCGTCTCGTTGCTCGTCGGCTGACCTTCACCAGTCGCGTAGCCGTCCAAAAACACTTGTTGCAGGGCGCTGCTGCTGTTCAGAATGAGCCGAGGGATGCGCTTGTCCCCTGCGGCGGTGTAGAGTTGTTCGCGGAGCCAGCGTCCGAGGGTGTGGTCGCCGTTCAGATCACGTTGGGCGAGAGTGGACGCGGCGTGCGTTGCGGCGGGGTGAACGGGGATGCTCGTCGGGCCAAGGAAGAGCCGCGACCAAAGCTCGCTCACCCGTTGCCCCAAGGCGGGGTTGGGGTTGGTGAATTGGAGCGATCCATTAGCGTCAACCGACCCGGCGGCGGTGAGCAACCCAAGCAGTTCAGCCAACTCAGGGGTCAGGATCGTCCAGGCGGGCGTGGGCGGGAAGGTCGGGGCAAGCGCCAAGTGATCGCCGACGGCAAGGGTGCGCGCCACCCGCACCTCGTGGTCAGCATCAAGCATGTGGTGATGCGCCGTAACCGTCACCACGCCGCCGCGAGTCTGGATGGCGAGCATGGCGTGGGCGGCATCGTCGCTGCGCCGCCGCGTCGCCGTAATGGCCTGCACTGGCGTCCAGGCTTCACCATCCCAGATCTCTACGTTGGGCAATGCAAAGGTTTGCTGACTCGCCCCCTTGCGTTGCAGGGCGACCAATGCTGTCGGGGTCACGACATCAACCAAGCCTGCCTGACGCACCAGCAACGGGGTCTGCTCGCTCACACATTCATGGTTAAAAAGAATCCCCGAACAGGCGAACATATCGTAGCTTTCACGATAATTGACCGTGATCCAGTGCCCGTACACTTTGGCGACGCCATAAGGACTGCGGGGGTAGAACGGAGTCGTTTCGCTCTGGGGTACCGCCTGGACTTTGCCAAACATTTCGCTGCTACTGGCCTGATAGAAGCGAATGCTCGGATCAACCAAGCGCACCGCATCGAGCATGCGGGTCACGCCAATCGCCGTGGTCTCGCCGGTAAAGACAGGTTGCGCCCACGAAGTCTGGACAAAGGACTGCGCCGCGAGGTTGTAGACCTCATTGGGGCGATGTTCGCGCAGAATAGAAATAAGCGAGATCTCGTCGGCAAGATCGCCCGTCACCAAGGTCAGGTGGGGCTGAATATGTTTAATGCGCTCGAAATTGACCGTGCTGGTGCGGCGCACCATGCCAATCACCGTATAGCCTTGGTGAAGGAGAAATTCGGCGAGGTAGCTACCGTCTTGTCCAGTAATGCCAGTAATGAGGGCACGCTTCGTCATGAGTTCCGTCTTTGCACTAAATGTGAACACCGCCTTGGTCGTCGCCGGAGGACGATCAGCAAAGCGATGCCGGGGGGTGGCCGCAGAAGAAAACTGTGGATGGAAGAGGGTGGAAAAAGGGAAAAAGACCTGTCAGGTGCGCGCATAGAGTGATCTTGAACCAACGCGAGATCTCCCGTGCGCGCA
>CAIRDL010000886.1 GCA_903877345.1 uncultured Oscillochloris sp.
ATGGTTGCAGGTTTACGAGCGAAGAGTTGAGTTGCGCGACGCCGTTGAGGTCACTCAGTTGTGCGGCGGGGACGAAGAAGCGTTGCCGACCGGCGCGTACGACGAGACCCGTAACGGAAGGGTAGGGCGTTTCATCAATATGGATCACCAGATCGTCAAGCTTGCCAAGCGAGACGTTGGTTTGGCCGCGAACTGGGCGGCCCAGGAGTTGAGAGAGCAGGGTCATCGCATCCTCCTCGCAGTGATGTCGGCGCTTGCAGACACCAAAAACCCCCGCGCCACAGGCACGGGGGGTGAGGGGACTGCGCGCCGACACGCCGCATCAGAGGTGCGCCGACAACAGGCAGCCATCACCCCGCACGCCCGCAAGGCATGGCGGGAACAACCAATAGGGAACGCACACCCAGCGCCCTGGGTGATGGTGTGAATCGTCCATGAACCTCCATACATACTGGCGTCCGCCGACACAAACGCCCCCCGGACGAGCGTCAGGGGGGCGCAAACACATGCGTGTGCGTTTTCTCCCCCCTGGTTGAGCTTAAGCGCTTCCACAACGTAGCGGAGGTACCGCAGTCACATTGACGTGGCCCTTAGGCCGAGCCGCGCCGTATGCCCCTGAGCGTCTCTCGACGGGCCGGGACAGTGACCTGTGTTCGTGGAAGTGCCGCGCCTAACGAAGGAGCAACACCATTGTCGGGCTTGAGTAAGTTACCGGGCAAAAGTATACGCTGCACACCCCGGCTTGTCAAGGCGGTGCGATGTAGGGGGTAGGGCCACGTCAAAGTCACGCGCCGGGAGGCTAAAGCCTCCGGCTACGGGTACGAAGCCCGTCTTCGCGGGCTAACCGAGCCTGCTTCAGCAGGCTTGGTAAACGTAGCCGAGGGCTTCAGCCCCACGGCGAGCGACTTTGCATCAGCCCTGGGGATTGTCTCCCAAGGTTGAAAGCGCAGTGGCACCATGCCATAATGCTTAGTACATCGCTCAAAGGAAAGCCGCAAGATCTTTTAAAAAGGAGATTCACGATGGCACGACCTGAGCTTGCCCCCGATGCGCCCCTACGTGGCGGGATGCTGCTCCCGCACGATGAGACCCTGCCTCCGGTGCCGCTTGAGCATACGGCGATCAGCGTCGAGGTGGCTGGGCCACTAGCCGAGACGGTTGTTGCCCAACGTTTCCGCAATGCCCACAGTGCGCCCATTGACGCCCTCTATATCTTCCCGCTGCCCCTCGAAGCTGCGGTGAGTGCGCTGGAACTGCACATTGGCACGCGGGTGATCCGGGGCGAAGTGCAGGCCCGCGCCGAAGCGCAGGCGACCTACGAGCAGGCCGCTGCCCGTGGAGCGAGTGCCGCCCTCGTCGCGCAAGAGCGCCCGAATCTCTTCAGTATCGAGTTGGCGAATCTGCAACCGGGCGAGGTGGTCGAGGCGCGTTTGCGTTTCTTCAGCCAAGTGCCCTTCGATGATGGCTGGTTTACCCTGGCGATACCCACCGTTGTGCTGCCCCGCTACCTGCCCGCCGGTGCGCCCGCCACGCCCAAAGACGGCGTGGTGCCCTTGCTCCCGGCAGGCACCGCCGGTCACACCCTCAGCCTACAGATTAACCTCAATCTGGGCCAACTCGCCGAGATGACCTGCGCCGGTCTCGACATGGCGATTCACGAGGAGCGCGGGCAGACGGTGGCGACGCTGCGTGATCCTGCGGCGGTGCCCGACCGCGATGTGGTGCTGCGCTACCGCCCCGCCGGTACGGGCTACGCCACGGCCGCGTTCGCCTACCGCGAGGCGGGACAACCCGGCGCGGCGCTGCTCATGCTTACCCCACGCGCCATCCCTGAACTTGACGAGGTATTGCCCCGTGAATTGCTCTTCGTTTTCGACCGCAGTGGTTCGATGGGCGGCGAAAGCATTGCTCAGGCCCGCAACGCCCTGCGCGCCTGCTTGCGGGCGCTCAATCCCGGCGACAGCTTCAACATTTTTCCTTTCGACAACCACGTTGAACGGCTCGCTCCGACACCACTGGCCTTTGCTCAACAAAGTGTGGACGCCGCTGATACGTTTATCGCTGGCATCGAGGCCCGTGGCGGCACCGAGATTGTTAGCGCCCTTAGCGCTGCCCTCGACCAGCCTCGCGATCCCCGGCGCTTGCGCGTGATCGTCTTCCTCACCGATGGTGCTGTCGGCAACGAGGAGGCCGTGCTGCAAGCTCTGGCGGGCAAGCTCAACGAAGCGCGGGTCTTCGCCTTCGGTGTCGGCTCCGCCGTCAACCGCTTTCTGCTCGACCGCCTAGCTGCGGTGGGCCGTGGCAGTGCCGAATACATTATGCCGGGTGAGCCGATTGAACCCGCTGTGCAGCGTTTCCAACGGCGGGCGGCGCTACCCTTGGTGCGCGATCTCGCCGTCGCTTGGGGCGGGGCCAGCGTGACCGATGTGCTGCCCGAGCCGCTGCCCGACCTCTACGCGGGCCAGCCTTTGGTGTTGCTGGCGCGCTACACGGGGCTAAAAGACCAGGAGGTCACGGTGACGATTAGCGGGCGGACGGCCCGTGGCAGCTTCAGCGAGCGGTTGGTGGTCACGTTGCCGGTCGCCACGCCCGACCGCTACGGAGTCTGGGCGGCTCTGCCGAAGCTTTGGGCGCGCACGCGCCTCGCCATGCTTGAAGATGCCGCACGTTTTGAGCGGGGCCGCGCCAACACGGATCATACCGAGGAAGCCAAAGCGCTCGCGCTCGCGTATGGGCTACTCAGTGCCCATACGTCGTTTGTGGCGGTTGAGGAGCCGCTACCGGGGGCTGAGGATCGCCGCGCCAAAGGGCGCGTGCTGGTGCCGGTGCATCTGCCCGCCGGTACGGAGCGAGACGCTTTCGAGATGGATTCGGCTGCATTTGGCGGGGCACCTCCTGGTGTGAATTCCGGCATCGCTTTCGCTTCCTCGCTACATTCCACTGTCTCGCTGCTTTTCCCGGCCCCCGCCGCGCCCCCACCGATGCTGCAAATGCGAAGCCCGTCGGACGCTGCCCCAGCCCAGAAGAGTGAGGGGATGGCAAAGAAGTTTTTCAGGGCGCTGCGGACTGGGTTTGGTGAGGCGGAAGCTGATGCGCCATCGCCGAGTGAACCCGCGCCCATGTCTACGACCCCCCAAATGGCGGATGCGTTCCTCGCAGCGCTGCCTGCTGCCGAGGAGGCGAGTGCCGAGCGGCGGCGCTCAACCGAGGCTGCCGTGCCGAACGCCCTGCGGCGGGCGGCGGCGCTGCGCTTCCTGGCCCGCACCCAAGCGGTGAATGGCTCCTGGGCCACCGACGAACTCGCCACGGCGCTCGCCGCTCTCGCCTTCGCCCAAGCAGGGCACACCGCTCTCGCAGGCGATTTCCGCTCGCAATTGGCACGCACCGTCACCTGGCTGAAGGCGCGCCCCGCCACCAGCCCCGGCGTCGCCAACGCCATGCGCGCCCTCGCCGGTGAGCCTAGCGCGCCTGACGCGCTGCGTGCCTTGGCCGACGAGACCATGCGCGCCGCCGGGCTTGACCTCCAGGCGCTCGCGCAACTGCAGCGCTTGGGCGGCGACGCCGACGGTGCCGTGCTACCGACGGGTACCAGCCACATGCGCCCCAGTGCCGAGGTGCTACGTTTCACTGCTGCACTGGCAATTTTGGCTGAGTGAGGCGTGGTTCAAACCAGTAGAGACGCAAAATCTTGCGTCTCTACCCATGGTTCAAATCGGCCTGATAGTCTAACGATCCGACGCAAAGCCGCAAAGCCGCAAAGCCGCAAGGAGCGTGTGGTGTCCTGACCCCTGACCCCTGACCCCTGACCCCTGACCCCTGACCCCTGACCCCTGACCCCTGACCCCCAATCCCAAGGAGCATGTGTGCGAACCGAGGAGCTTGCCGAGGCGATCCGCACCGAGGCGCGTAAAGTGCTGGTGGGCCAAGAAGAACCGTTCACCCTCCTCTTGGTGGCCCTGTTAGCGGGGGGCCATGTACTGCTCGAAGGCGTGCCGGGTACCGCCAAAACTTTGATGGCGAAAACCCTGGCACTGCTGCTCCAAGCGGAGTACAAGCGCATCCAGTTCACCCCCGACCTGATGCC
>CAIRDL010000887.1 GCA_903877345.1 uncultured Oscillochloris sp.
CTGGGCCGCGCTGACCATCTCAAGCGATTTGTGCAGGACGCCCAGTTGCTGCTTCAGGTGTCATGCGACCTGTTCGCGGGCGAGTTCGCCTACAAGAAGCTGTATCAAGCACCGGGGGTACAGGGCGTCTTATCACGCCAGCGGGTAGAAGAGCTTGCAGGACGCCTTGAGAAAGATGGAGTGCTCGAACCAGCACGGGGGAAGACTCCACGCCGGGTTGCACGCGGCTACTATGGGATGCCTCAACTGTTGGAGTCGCGTTACCTTGAAGGGGCAAATGAGGTGCATAATCAGCCTGAAGTGCGGCCCGATGTGCTGCCCGAAGCGTCAGAATCAGCACGGGCCGCAACTAATAATGCAGCGTGCGGCCCGCCAGATGAGAATGCGGCCCAACCGCATTCTGATGAAGAAAACGAGTGCGGCCCGCCAGATGAGCATGCGGCCCGTAGCCCGACTAAAAACGCGCCTACATCCCTTGAGGATGTCATCGCCCAGGTTAAACAGGCGATAGCGAGTGCCTCACTTGCCCTAGGGTCTGAAGCACCCGGCCCCCCGATAGCCCATCCGCCCGGGCGGCGGAAGCGCCGCACATTACAAAATCCGCCTATTGCTACGGCGAAGACGGATCGCTAAACTCGCCGTATGGACCCCACGCAATACATCCAACTGCCAGACGGCACCTACGCCACCCTCGTGCGTTCCATGTCCTACGGCGATGTGACCACCATTTTGTTGCTCGTCGCTATCGTCGTCTTACAGGTGTACGCGATTTGGTCACGGCACGATGCCATGCATTTCGTTACGGTTGTCGCCGGAAAGTCCGACGACTCCGATGATCCCGAAGGCGCGAAAGATGCCGAGCCAGCAACGCCTTGGATACAGCGGCTGCGGGGAGCAAGAAAATGAACGTCGTTACCCTGCTCGTGGCTACGTTCATTCTCATCTTTGTGATCAACGACCTGTTTGAATTGGGGGGGTAGGCATGGATCAGCTCTCCGCCTATCTCGCATACGTCCTCGGTGCTCCTCTGGCTTACGAGTTAGCGCTACTCACAGGCTGGGTGATCATACTCTCGCTACGTCGGTTTTTGTATCGTCTCTCATCACACGGAAGGAATGCGCGATGACTCAGGCAATGGTAGACATGATCGTGTTGCTGATCAACGGTCTCTTTAAGGTGATCTTCGACATCCTTACCCCGGCGGCCACCGGCGCTACGCCGCTTCAGGCCATCATCTACACGGGTATGTCGGTTGGGTTGTTGGGCGTTGGCGTTGCCACGATCAAGGGTCTGGCCAAGGGCTAATCGCTACGAATACGGTCGGCACACGAAAAGGGGGTGGGCGTGCGCCCGCCCTTTTCGCATGGAGGACCTATGCAGCAATCTGTGTTTGTGTATGCGTCTGGACTCTTCCGCATCATCGGCTTTTTGGCGCTGGTCGTCTCGCCAATCCTTATCCTCCACACGATCCTTCGCATCTTCCGCTTTGTCATTCGGCAGGCTCGAGGTGAGCGCTTTAGCGATCTGATGGAAGACACGACCGACTCCTACGACCGTACGCGGGCGTCAGGGTATGCCGCCGGTGGCTCTGGGTATCGCCAGCGCCGGGACGACCAGTACGCGGGGATGCGCGGCGGGCGCGGCTATAGTGGCAAGCAAACAAGGTATTGAGATGCGGTTGTTTTTATCCAGAAAATCTTCAAACTTTCTGCTGGCCGTGTGCGTGGGGGTGGCGTTCCTCTTGGTCGGGGATCCTTCGCCGCCTCGCGCACTGGCGCAATCTTGCGCGGCAAATGAGGCGCTTGTTACTACTATCGATTTATTTGTTGATCCGTTGTCTCCTGTGCAGTCGGCTAGATCGAGCTTGATTACTGTTAAGACAACAGCCTCTACGCGCATCTCGACGGAGATAATGGCGGGCGCTATCCGCTGACTGGCGTAGGCGATGTCAACACCTACGCCCTCTTTGCCGAAACCATCAGCCGGATCGTCTCCCCGGAGGGGCGGGCAGGGTTTA
>CAIRDL010000888.1 GCA_903877345.1 uncultured Oscillochloris sp.
CCCGATCCCCGATCCCCGATCCCCGATCCCCGATCCCCGATCCCCGATCCCTGATCCCCGACCCCTGAAACCTGATCTCAGCCCGACAGGGCCAACAAGCGCATGATGGTGTCGGATAACTCCTGGTTGGTGACCCGCGACTTGACCAGCGTCGCGGCGACTTGGCCGGTCAGGGCGGGGTCAAGCTCGTGAACCGAGAAAATCACCACGGGCGTGGGCGGATGTTGGGCGCGGAGCAGCGGTAACACTTCGAGGCCCGACCCGTCCGGTAAGACCAAATCAAGCAGCGCCAGGTCATAGTGGGCCTCGGCAAGATGCGCCCGCGCTGCGGCGACACTCTCGGCATGGACGACCGTCACGCCTGCGCCGAGCAGCCCGGCGACCACTTGGACAATATCGGGATCATCATCAATGTGCAAGATGCGCGGTTGGGTCGAGCCGGTGTGTCGCACCGCATGGGTCACCGCTGCCACCAACAGGGCCGGGTTAATCGGTTTGGGCAGCCAATCAATCTGGCCGACCTCCTCGCTGCCGAGTTCCATGCGGGCGCGCTCGACTTGCCCCGAGACAACAATAATCGGCAGGTTGACCGTCGCCGCGTGGGCACGCAACTCGCGGATCAACTGCACGCCATCTTCATGTTGCAAGCGAATATCGAGGGTCAGAACATCATAATCGCCCTCGACCAAGCGCGCCCGCATCGCATCGGCGGTGTACGTAACATCAACCGTAAAACCGGCCCGTTGCAGCATCAAGGTCAGCAGATGTGCGATGTCGGGATCGTCCTCGCAGACGAGCACCCGCCCGTTAGCTGTGTCGGCGGTTCCATGTTCGATGGGATGCCACTCGGGCAGATCCACAAAAAAGGTTGTCCCGACCTCCATTGTGCTCTCGAAGCTGACTCGCCCGCCGTGGCGCTCGACAATCGCCCGGACGATGCTCAGCCCCAAGCCGGTGCCGCCCTTCGCTCGCGTGCTGGAGGAGTCGGCCTGGGCGAATTGCTGAAAGATGCGTTCGCGAAACGCCTCGGGAATGCCGGGGCCACGGTCACTAACGCCAATGCGTACCAGGCCCGCGTGCTGTTGCACCGCCACCGTCACCGCTTCGCCAGCGGGCGAGAATTTAGCCGCGTTCGAGAGCAGGTTGGTAAAGACCTGGATCATCCGGTCGGCGTCGGCAAAAACCTGCATGGGTGGTGACGGCTCAAGCACAAACGTGATGCCAAACTGGGAGCCGTAGGCGGCGGTCGCCTCAAGGGTTTGGGCAAGCAAAGGGCCAAGCTCAAGCGGCTGGCGGTGGAAGCTCATCTTCCCCGATTCGATCTTCTCGATGTCGAGAATGTCGTTAATCAGGCGCACCAAACGCTCACTATTCTTATAGGCAATGTCAATCATCGTCCGCGCCTGGACGGACAATTCGCCCGCGACACCGCCCGCAATCAGGCCCAAGGAACCGCGAATCGCGGTCAGAGGCGTGCGTAGTTCGTGGCTGACCATCGCTACAAACTCGTTTTTGAGCCGTTCGCTGGCTTTGCGTTCGCTGATGTCGCGCACAATCACCAGCACCTCGTCGCCACGGATTGGCGTCATGCGCGCCTCGTAGTCGCGCATGCCCTCGCTCGACGGCAGCTTATACTCAACCAACTGGAGCATGTTCGTTTCAAGCGTCGTCTGCACTGCCGTCAAGACCGTATGCGCCAACGCTGCGGGCATAACCTCCGTAATCCGGCGGCCCAGGAATTGCTCAGGTGGCAGCGCTAAATTGTTGGTAACCCGCGAGGCGCGATAGCTGATGAAGAGGCCGTCGGCGCGCATACGGAACATCAGGTCGGGGAGCGCGTCGAGCAGGGCGCGGTTCGTCGCCTCGCTGGCACGCAGCGCCGCCTGGGCCACCACCCGCGCCGTTATATCGCGGTACGACCAAAAACGCCCGAACTGCTCGCCATCCGCGCCACGCACAGGTGCGCTGTAAAGCTCGAACGTGCGCCCATCGCGCAGATGAATCTCGTCAGTCGCCACCATTGCCGGATTGGCGGACAACTCATTGAGGCGAGCGCTAAACGCCACGCCATCGTCAACGGCAGCCGCGACGAGGGCCATCCTATCAGCGCGCCCGCCTTGGATGAGCAACGCCTCCGAGAGACCCCAAAGTTGGGCAAAGCGGCGGTTTATCGAAAGCAGCCGCCCATCGGGACTGATCACCAGCAAGCCATCGGGCGAAGCCTCGCCCTGACATTCGAGCAGGGTTTTCTGGAAGCGCAGGCGTTCCTCGCTCGCCCGCAGCGCCTGCTCGGCCCGCTCCCGCTCACGGTGGATGTAGGCTTCGTGCAGCAACAACTTGAAGTGGTCGGCCACTTCACGCAGCAGCACCAGTTCGTGTTCACTCCACAAATGAGGCTGCGCGGTCTCAAAGCTGAGGATGCCGACCGGCCCGCCGTGTTGCTCGACCGGCACCATAAGCATGGCAACCGTACCCTTGGCGCGCAGGGCGACGCGCAACGGGGCAAACCGGGGGTCGGTTTCAACCACAGGGCTGTCAATGCTTTCGCCAGCGCGCAGCGCCGCCACGAGCGTCGGAACCGGCGTCAAGTCGGTGCGCTGCCCGGTCAGCGCGGGCATGCCCTTTGGCTCACACGAACGCAGCACCGTCAACTGGGCGGTCTCGCTCAGGGTCGCGTAGGCAACGCGGAACGCTGGAACGTGGTGCGCCAACTCGCCAACAACCCCGGCGATAATCGCCTGCTCCTCCGTTGCATTCCCTACCGAAGCGGTAATATCAGCGTGAATCTGGAGGCGCACCGTCCGTTCGTGCAGTGACAGTGCAGCCCGTTTCCGCTCGCTGATGTCGAAGCGTACCGCGATATAACTGATCGGCTTGCCGGTTGGATCGAGGAACGGCACAATCGTCGCGGCGACCCAGTAGAACTGCCCATGCTTCGTCCGATTGCGGATCTCACCGCGCCACACCTTGCCCTGCCGGATGGTCTCCCAAAGCTCGCGCCAGAACGCAGCATCGTGGTAGCCCGAATTGAGCAGCCGGTGGGTCTGGCCGATCAACTCCGCTTGGGTGTAGCCGGAGATGCGGCAGAAGAGATCATTGACTTCAATGATCACCCCCGCCGGATCGGTGATGGCGACAATGGCAGCTTGGTCAAGGGCAAAGCGCATATCTGCCAGGTCTTTGAGCGAGGCACGCAGCCATGTCTCAAGATCTTTCCGCGCTGTGATGTCGTTATCAACCGCAATAACGCACTCCAGTTGCCCTTGTGCATCGTAGATCGGCGTGATCGCCATGCTGATCCAGTAGGGGTGCCCATCTTTGTGGTAGTTGACAAGCTCGGTGGTGATGGAATCACCGGCGGTCAGGGCTTTGTGGACGGCGGTGATCGTCGCGGGGTCAGTGTCTGCGCCCTGAAGGATCGCCCCCGGTTTGCGACCGGCTAGGTCAGCAAAGGTGTAGCCAGAGAGGCGGGTGAAGCCGGCGTTGGCCCAGATCACCAGCCCTTGGGCATCAGTGATGACCACACCGTTATCGGTCTGGCTCGCCACCAGCGAGAGCAACGCCAGTTCGCGCTGCTCGGCGGCCAAGCGGCGGAACAGGGGCCGGAAGATAAAGATGGTTTCGGCGACAAGCAACCCCAGCACCAGGCAAAGGGTGAGCATCTGGAGCCTGATGAGCACCGTGTTGTCAATACGGCTCAACTCTTCATACCATTGCTCAGCCTCCTCCAGACGAGTCACCAAGGGTTCGTGGGCATTGAGCAGCGCGATGCGGTCGGCCTGCGTCGTACTTAACTGCGCGTCGGGCAGCGCCAGCAGGTTCGCGCTATGCACTAAAAACGGTAGCAGCAACGCCTCAACCTCGGGCGGCTTCGTGGGATAATCTGCCGCGAGCGAGGTGAGCAACGCGACCCACCCCGGCAATTCGACTTGCGCCGCCGCGAGTTGCTGCTGATTGGCGGCAAGTTCGACATTGGTAGCATGCAACTGTAGCCGCACCGCCGCACGGGTCGTAGCGTTCCCAGGCTCGGTGAGCAAAACCGCGAGCAGGGCGCTCTGTTCACCAAGCCGGATCTGACGGCTACTCACATTGATTAGCTCCAAATGCTCGCGATGCGTCGCTGCGGCAAACTGGAAGGCGGCAAAATCAGCCAGCGCCAAGAGCGCCACCAGCCCGAGTGCCGCGAGAAAGGTGGACGTAACCTGGGAAAGCAACGAGCGTGAACGCATGGTGCGCTGACTCCTGATCGATGAGGAAGCGGAAGCGTTAAAACATCCCGTCTGATCCGTGCTGCGTGATCCGTAATCGGTCAGGGTGCGGCCCAGTCACGGATCACACAGCACGGATCATTGGCACGCCCTGGATGCTTAAAAAATCCGCGTCCCTGAAACCTGCCGCAAGCCACGGAGTCTAGCGCTTGAAAGCGTAGGCAATCCCGGCTTGGAGCGAACCACGAGTGAGCATCCCCTGGAGGTCAACGCCGAGTTGCACGAGGGTCTGGGCGACTTCAGGCCGAATGCCAGTCAGCATCACGCGGGCACCGAGGAGTTGCACCGCCCGTGCGGACTGGATGAAGGTATTGGCGACTTGCGTATCCACTACCTGTACGCCAGTAATGTCGAGAATCGCAATCTCCGCCTTGTACTGGGCAACCCCCAGGAGCAGCGTCTCGACCACCTGTTGGGCGCGGCGGCTGTCTATCGCCCCGATAATCGGCATCAGGACGACTTTACCCGAAAGGGGCAGCAGTGGCGTCGAGAGTTCTTGCAGCGCGTGTTGTTGCGCCTCGATAATCTGGGCCTGAAGGGATTCGCGCTCGTTGGCAGCCCGCTTCTGCTCGCTCAGATCATTCGCGATGATCAGCATATAAAGCGGCTTGCCCATCTCGTCGAAGATCGGCACCCTGGTAATCGTCGCCGGCACCGAACCGAGGTTCGGGCTATCAATAAGCTCCTCCGGCATCTTATCAGCTACCCCCGCAGCGATAACGGCCTGGTGCTTCGCCCACAACCTATCGGCGATGACCTGCGGGAACATCTCGTGGTCGGTTTTGCCAATCACGTCTGCCGCCAATGCGCCAAAAAGCTGCTCACAGGCGCTGTTCCAAAAGATAAAGCGCCCGTCACTGGCAGCCTTCAGCATCACCGCCACGGGCAGATGGGCGAACAGCGCTTGGAGCAAGGCTTGACTTTCGCGTAGTGCCTGCTCGATCTGCTTCTGCCCGGTAAAAGCCTCCGGTGCCCCGGTGGTCTGATAGCGCGCTAGTTCAGCGCGGAGTACCGCATTCTCGGCCGCGAGGTCGTGCGTTCCCTTCATAAGAATGCTTGCCTTTAGGCGCGGAAACCCACGCGCTTTCGCCGTGGGAGGAGCGCCCGCTTCAGCTGCTGGCCTAGGCGCATTATAGCAAAGGCCGGAACCGCTGTCAGAACGCCGTTGCGCTTAGTATAGCCGTTTGGCACGCCGTGACGCGGGTGCAATCACCCTTCACGTTGGCCCGCTTGCCAGTAGCGAAGTTCGCTGCTATACTCCCGTTAGCGTATGGTACTTGTACAAATGGGCTATTTTTTTCAAGCGAAACCGTGGCGTGGGCAACAGCTTTGCTGCCCCGCATGGTGCCTAAGCGTGTGCGGGCGTTTTGCGCCTCACCGCAGCGCTTTTTAGGGTGATAGGGCGTCGGTTGCAAGCCGGTAGCAACCCAAGCATTGGCGCTTGGGCGAGGTCGGGACAATTGCAAGGAGTCGGACGATGCTGGAAGGACTGACCGAGGGTGAAAAGGCCGCTGTGATGATGGTGCTCGGGATTTCGATTCTTGGGATTGCGTATGCCTTCTACCTGCGGAACCAAATCTTGGCCCAGGACAAAGGCACGGCGAAGATGCAGGAGGTGTGGGGGTTCATCAAGGATGGGGCCAATGCGTACTTGAGCCGCCAGTTTCGCACCATCTCGATCCTGATCGTTGTCTTCACGTTTGTGCTCGGGGCAAGCGTGTTTGTCATCCCGCCCACGTATGAGGCGGAGCTGCGCTTCGGCACCCCAGAGGCCGCGAAGCTCTGGGTTTCGATTGGGCGCGCGATTGCCTTCCTGATGGGCTCACTCTTCTCCTACACCGTCGGGTTCGTAGGTATGAACGTCGCCGTCGAAGGCAACGTCCGCGTCGCTGCCGCAGCGCGCAAGGGGTACAACCCGGCGATGCAAATCGCCTATCGCTCAGGTTCCGTGACGGGCATGCTCACAGTAGGTCTGGGTCTGCTCGGCGGTACGCTGATCTTCATCGTCTTCGGCATCGCCGCCCCCGACGCCCTGCTCGGCTTCGGCTTCGGCGGTTCGATCATCGCGCTCTTTCTGCGCGTAGGTGGCGGCATCTACACCAAGGCCGCTGATGTCGGGGCTGACCTCGTCGGTAAGGTTGAGGCTGGCATCCCCGAAGATGATCCCCGCAACGCCGCCGTCATCGCCGACCTC
>CAIRDL010000889.1 GCA_903877345.1 uncultured Oscillochloris sp.
CAGCGCCACCAGCAATTGCACCGCTTGATCAAAGTCGCGGCGGTGCATAATCGCGGTGTGGGTGTGGATGTAACGCACCGCAATGCCAAAAACGATGGTAGGCACGCCACCCCCAATCATGTGGATGCGCCCGCCGTCAGTGCCGCCGCCCGGCATCGAGTCAAACTGTAGCGGGAGTCCTTCCGCTTCAGCCACTTCAATCACCAGATTGCGTAGCCCCGTGTGGGCGATCAGCGAACCGTCGTAGAGCAGCATGACCGGCCCGCCGCCAAGTTTGCCCGCCGCCTCGTCCGCATTCACGCCCGGCATATCGCCAGCAATCCCGGTGTCAAGGGCGATGCCAATGTCGGGCTGAATGAGATTGGCGGTCGTGAGCGCACCCCGCAGGCCAACCTCCTCTTGCACGGTGCCAACCCCGTAGACGACATTGGGGTGCGGTTGGTCGCCCAGGCGGCGCAGCGTCTCAATGACCAGCGCACAGCCGAAGCGGTTGTCCCACGCTTTCGCCATCAGCAGGTCCGGGTTCCGCATCTGGGTGAACGGGCCGACCGGCACCACCGAGTCGCCGGGACGCACGCCCCAACTCTCGGCTTCAACTTTCGAGGCCGCTCCGATGTCAATAAACATCGCTTTCTTCTCAACCACTTTGGCCCGCTCAACTGCGTCGAGGATGTGGGGCGGTTTCGAGCCAATCACGCCGACCACTGGCCCCTGGCGGGTGTAAACCGTGACCCGTTGCGCCTGCATGACCTGTTCCCACCAACCGCCGATGGTCTGGAACTTCAGAAAACCTTCGTCGGTGATGCGCGTGACAAGAAAGCCGATCTCGTCGAGATGCCCGGCGAGCATAATCTTTGGCCCGCCCGCCAGCCCTTCCTTCCGCCCAATCACGCTACCCAAATGGTCGGTAAGGATCGCGCCGAGTGGCTCAAGGTGACGGCGCATCACTTGGCGCACGGCCTCTTCCTGGCCGGACACGCCCGGTGCCTCGGCCAATTCCTTTAGCAACGCTAGTGTCTCGTCCATAAAAAAGGCTCCTTAGTGTTTACAGCCGTCAGTCGTCAGCCGTCAGTCGTCAGCCGTCAGTCGTCAGTCCTCGGCGGTCAGCGGTCAGCGGTCAGCGGTCAGCGGTCAGCCGTCAGCCGTCAGCCATCAGCGGTCAGCCGTCAATGGTCAGCCGTCGCAACCGCCCTCACGCACCAGCGCCTCAGCCTCCGCACGGGTGGTTATGCGCCCGTCAAGGGTGGCAACCCGCAGCGCCTCAAGCAAGCGGCCCAAGGCTGGCCCCGGTGCAACGCCAAGCGCCCGCAAGTCGTGACCGTCGAGAGGCGCACGCATCGCCCGCAAGGTGTGCAAGTACAAGGCAACCGCCGCACTAGCCGACGGTTCCGCGTAGTGTAGCACAGCGAGTGCAGGCGTGGAAAAGGGCCGCAATTGATGGTCGAGGACACTCTTCGGCAGCCCTGCTAACCCCGGCGCAAGGCTTTGCAACGGGGCCACTTGGCGCATCATGTTCGCCGCCGCAGTGGGAAGCGGATACCGAGCTGCCAGCGCCGCCAAGTCTGGGGCCGCGAGGTCGTAGAGCAGCAACCCCGCCCAAACCAACGGCTCAAGCGTACGGTGCTGGTCAGCCGCGTAACGGTCGCAACGCGCCGCAAGGCCCGCACTCCAGGCCAGGGTTGAAAAGAGCTGCGGCGTCACGCCCCACTCGTCAGCGCGGCGCAAAACCGCGTCGGGGCGTGGCTCCTCCAGCGCCAGACAAAACTCGGCCAAGCTGCGTTCCGGCGTCAGCAGCGCCAAGTAGCCCGCCGCCAGCGCCGCCGCGATCTGTTGGCGCGTGGCTGGCTCTGGGGTAAGCCCCAGCCGAGTCGCCAACCGCAGCCCCCGCAACAGGCGCGTCGGGTCATCACGGAGGCTGTGCGCGTGCAACAGGCGCAACCGGCGGGCCACGAGGTCGGCCTGGCCGCCAAAGGGGTCGTGCAACAGCCCGTCACGCAACGCCCCAGCCACGCAGTGCAGTTCAAGGGCCAGCGCATTCACGCTAAAGTCGCGGCGGGCCAAATCTGCCGCAAGCGGCGCGGGGGTTACTTCGGGCAGTGCGGCGGGGCG
>CAIRDL010000890.1 GCA_903877345.1 uncultured Oscillochloris sp.
GACCACAACCCTTGTCGGCGTCCGCCCATGTGCGCCCTGAGTGCTGGCCTTGAGGTGCTCGTGGCCCACTATGCCAGCAAGGCGGCTCGGTAGGGTTCCGGGGCAATTGGCAAGCGAGGACGCAGCATGTTGTCCTGCACCAATGACGGTGCCGGAGCGGGCGCGGGCGCGGGTGTTTCGGACGTTCCCGCTTGGGTGAGGCTCGCAAGAAAGGCCACCACCGGGCCAGTCGCGTGAGGGCCATGTCAGAAGCTGTCTGAAAAGGAGTTGTGATGGCGGTCACGAGGAAAATTCGGGGACACATGGGGTATGAAGAACCGCACTACCGCAAAAGTAACGCGGTGAGGCGTCTTGTCATTCTGAGCGCAGCGAAGTGTCCCGACCGGGACGCTTCGCTGCGCTGCTTGACCTGCCAGGGCTGCGCTTGCCGAAACGGTGTACCCAGAATGCTGACCGCCTCAACCGGATGAAGGAAAAAGGGGGCGCTCGCAACCGCATGGTTTCGCGCCCGCGCGCGAACCGGGCCACGCTCATGCGTTGCTTGAGGAGTCGGTATTCTGGGCCTTCTGGCTCTTCTTGAACTCCTCAAGCAACCGGATGACCTCGTGGGTCGGATTTACGCCCAGGCCGATCACAAGCCCCGTCATGGCAATGCCAACCCCGGTGACCGGGTGATCCGGGTTGAGGATGGCCTGGAACAGATCGAGCTGAAACGACGCCGCAGCGCCCAGACCAAAAAATGCGCCGATGTAAATGCTGATCAGCCGCCGGGCGGGGTTGTCCTTAAATGTTTCAACAAAGTTCGAGAGTACGGATACCGACTGTTGCGCGAGTGTGGCCTGGGTCTCAAGCTGGGGCAGGAGATTGCGCAGCGTGTCGATCGTGCCAGTTATGCGTGTGGCGGTCAGCCGCACATCTTGGGTCGTACGCACACCTTCATGGGATTCGGTCGGCAGATTCTTCAGCACGTTGCTGATCTCGTTGCTCCGGGCCTGCACTGCCTGCAGCCCCCGCAGCTCCTCCCACGCCTGTTCGAGCTGTAGCTTTGCCTTAATTCGTTCTGCGTCTGGCATCTTTGTATCAACTGGTAGCTCCGCGAGCTTCTTCTGGACTCGCACGAACTCATCATTCGCCTTGTCCAGCTTGTTCCCGATATGCTCGATAAAATCTCTAGCCTCTGCGTGGTAGATGCCGAGAGCGATGTTCGACTCAGTGACAAAGGTGTTAATGCGTTTAGGGATCTCTTTAAGTGGCCACCAGGAGTTAACGGCAAAGCCCATAAAGATCCAGAAGCCCTCGATGATCCGCTCGATCACCACTGCCACCGCGCCAATCAGCGCGAGCGCCGAGGTGGCGCTGAGCTGCAGCACGGTAGCTTGCGCCCCCGTTGGTGAATTGAAGATCACGACGACGAGGCCGACCACCACGAGGAGCGCCACCGTCGCACAGACCATACTCCATACCAACCCCGGGTCTGGATTTGGGGGAACGGCTGCCTTTATTTCATTAGCCCCTCCGCTCTCCTTCTTGGCCTCCATCTGATGCCTCCTCCTGCTAGGCGCGAGACTCCCGGAATTTACCCCCAATTTTACACCCTGCGACCGTTTAATGTGAAGAATTCTTCCTCCTCTTTTTCCGAAAGCCTTCGCTTCGCGACAGCTCCAGGGGTAACGTTTGCGATTTGCACTGCTCGCAGCACGGTAGGTTCTTGCGCTCCGGGTTGTACCGCTACCTGAGACACAAGGAGGTAAACCATGTCCGAGAACGATAGTGTCCAGCAGTCCAATGGCGTGGGGGTTGATCCGGTGACCCCGTTCAGGCGGCGCTTCCAATCAATTGTCGAGGGGCCGCTCCTGACCTACAGAGATCAGTTTAGGCAGTCGGACGACCAGCAGCAGCAGGCCCTTGCCCAGATCATCGGCGACTTCCTCAGCTTTGCTCACGCCTACTTCAACTACTTTACGACTTCATGCGATTCAGATCAGCACAGGCGAGATCTCGCGTTTGTGCTGAAGCGGCTACAGCGCGAGGCCGAGCTATTGCTGCGGGCCAGCCAGCAACGCCTGCGCCCTTCTGCCTATCAACCATACCTCCAGCATGCCGATCAGCGTGCCTTGCGTATCTACGCACAGTTCACCGGGTTTAAGCCATGTGCCAATGTAGTGCCGATCATCTACGTGGAGAAGCTGTTCAGCATTCGGCGTTGTCTCTACTCGAACCGTGGTGTGCCCTTGCTCGCGATCCAGATGCTCACGCTGAAGGATCCGGATCAGCAGGAAGGGATCATTGCCCACGAGATGGGCCATTTTATCTACTGGAATACGTCGCAACTTGGCGCATTTCCTAAGATTCAGCAACAGGTAGAGCAAGCGGTGCTCAAGGTGTTCACACGCGACCAGGAGAGTTTCGCCGCGCTCAACACCCAGGTCAAGGCCGCTAAGTTCTGGATCGGCTGGATCGAAGAGATCATCGCCGACATTTTCGCCACGCTCATGGCTGGCCCGCGCTACGTGGTCTCCTCGCTGAAGCGGATTGCAGACGAGGGCGATTACCTCACATCCTCAGATCCAACTCACCCTTGCACCTATCTCCGCCCGCTGATCGCGCTTGAGGCTCTGGCCTGGATTGTCGATAGCAAGAAGGGCGACAAGGCACACCTAAAGATCTTGGGCGAGCTGATCGCGCAATTCAGTCAACAATGCAAGAAGATGGTTAAGCTGGCGCGCAAGGAGAAGGATACGAGGATCGAGGTGCGGGTGCGCGATCTGGAACACTGGGTACAGCCAATTGTGAGGGCGATCCTGGATAGTCCGTCAGGCTGGGTTGACGTAGACGGGGTACACCCCACGAGCGTGGGCGAGTTGTTCAACTACTCCGCTTGGCTCGATCAGATGCGTGATGTAGCGCTGCCTATGCTAGACAATCAGGATCAGCCATTCGACTACGCAGGTTGGTTCACTGTGTTGCCCAGCCTGAAAGACGTAGAGGCGGATTCTGGCGTTCTCGGCACCGCACTGGAGGTGCATGCGGGCGATGATTTGGCAACGCAGAATCCTCCCTCGGATTGGTCGTTGCCACCAACATCGCCAGAGTTTGAGGATCTAAAGAGGCACTTTGAGCGAACGTATGGCGGCAGCGCTACGAAGGTGCGGAATGCGCTCCTACAGCTCGACATTGGCGACGAGCGCGGCGCTTGGGGTCCTTCTACTGGGGTATTCGAGTATGAGTATGACGTCTGGCGCACTTCTACTGGGGTATTCGAGTATGTCGGCGAATATAATGGTAACTATACGAAAGTGGGGTAGCCGCTTCTTTCAAGTGGGAGGTCGTGAGCTTAAGCTGATAGCGATCAGAAGCAAGGGCTGGTAGGCCAGAGGCAAGGGCAAGGTATTGACGAAAGGCTTCGTCGGACTCTCGCTTAAGACTCTGCTCATCAGCCTTATCACACTCCATCTGGATCTGGGCGAGCGCAGCGTGGTAGAAAGCGGCGGTAGCCAGGTCGCGCCGCCGCGAAGCTGAAGTCTCTGGCTGTGTTTCGATGATTCGTGCGGCAGCTTCCAGATCGACGCGAGCCGCCTCGGTGCTAAGCGTCGGCTTACATTTGAGACTAGGATCGCTATAGGCCGCGAAGATCTGCCAGTAGCGGGTCGCGGCGCGGCAGAGGTAGCCCAGAGCCTGATCTGGCCGGAGGGTAATCACTTCTGCACATTTGGTCTCGGCAGCGTCAAGCTGCTCTAGGTCGTTCAAATAGTGCGCGGCTGCCTGGTTCGCCAGTGCGCGTGCGCGGATCGCCGGATCAGCGGTGGCGGCGGCATTTTCGAGATCGCTAAGGGCCTCGGCAAGTATCATAGGCGCACGCTCGTAATCAGCCGAGTTCCCCACACTGAGCGCGATCCCAGATCCAGCTAGTCCCCGATTGTTGAGCGCACGAGCCTTCAGGAGTGGAGAGTTCAGGGCCATATCGTAGGTCTGAATAGCCGGCTCCTGGTCACCAGCCAGGAGTCGGCTGTTGCCCTCAAGGATGGCAATTTGAGCAACTTCATCTTGATCCTTCGTACTCTGGCGTAAAGCCAATAGGCTGGGTGTGGCCTCCTTGTAGTTGGTGTTCAGGTAGGCGACGAGTGCTCGCACCAGGCGTGTTGCGCGGGTGAGGTCGCCGGGGATCGTTGAGATCTGCACGCGCTCGGGTTCGGCAAGCTCGGCGACCCCGGCGCTGCCCAACAGTTCGGCGTTGAGGGTGAGCTGTGCGGACACGGGGCAACTGCCCCAGAGCACAAGATCGAGGTTCGGCTGCGCCCGTGCGGCGGGGGCATCAGCAATGGTGCCGAGGCTCTGACTTGCCACCGTTGCGCCTGCCAAGTTTTGCAGGGAGGCCCGCAGCTCCTGTGCGACCTTGAGGTCGCAGCCGACGAGTTCGGCGATGCCAACCCGGACAGGCGGCGGGGTGTATGGCAGCACGTCGTTGCTCCACAGCGGACGAACGAGGATGGCGACCAGGGCGAGGGATAGCATGGCGAGGGTCACCACCAGGGCGAAGCGTCGCCGCCACCAGGGCTGTGGCGCTTCGACGGGTTCTCGCCAAAGCGCCCCGTCTTTGACCGCCATCCACAGGGTAGGCATCCACCAGGGACTGGTGGCAGGCAGGGCGGCGCGGGCAGCCGCGAGCGCCCGGTCGATCTGCCCATCGCGCCGCAGCTCGCGAAACAGGGTGGGCGTCAACTGGTCGATCAGCTCGACGGGCACGTTGCCCTGCATCGCGATCACCGCGCCGATTCCCGCCTGGGTTAGCCGGGGGCCGATGGCGGCAAGCATGGCGTACGTGTCACCGGCCCCTTGGCACGAGGCGAGAACGATCAGGATCGGGCGCTGCTGGAGGTGGGCAATCAGATCGATCAAGGCGTCGCCAAGGACAGGCTGGTAGCGCTCGCCCGCCTCCTGCTGCTCCAGGTAGAGGAACGACTGACCCTCCTTTAGCTGACCGTGGCAGACGAGGTAGAGGATATGGGCACCATCGCGCAGCGCCGTCGCCAGCGCCGCCAAGGTTGCGGCAGGTCGGTCGGCTTGCCCGTCGAGAATGGTTGTGGGGATGTCGCCGAAGCCCTGCTTCGCACGGGAGACCTCGTCGGCCACATTGACCGGCGACATCCCGAAGGTCGCTAGGGCTAGCGGGTTGGCCACGGCGACTACGGCGCGCAGTTCGGGCCATGTCGCAGCCTGCACATCGGTGAGGATCGCGCTGCTGAGAAAGCGCGAGAAGGGGACGCGCTCGGTGTGCGCCAGCGGCGAGTTGTCGATCGGGTCGTGCATGAGCTCCCAGCGGATAGCGTGGAGCGCGTCGTCGCCCTGGAGCACAAGCCGAACCCGCAGCGGCGACTCATCGGCCTCAACAAACCCGCGCGCGCGCTGCCAGCCCTCGCGTAGCGCCGGAACAAAGATCATCTTTGTTAGTTCGGCACCATAGTCGTTGGGGCTGGTGATGCGGCTGCGGAGGGTAGCGGTATCAATCTTGATCGCGATTGGCACGACCAGATCGGTTCGCCGGTTAGGCAATTCAACCCGCAATCCAGCCGTGATCGTGGTATCCGCAGTTTGGGTGATAGTGAGTTCAATATCAGTATTGGGCATACGAATTTAAAAATAAAGCGCCAGAAGCGTTCCGTAGAGATGTTGTCGAACGTGAGCTCCTGACTGTGCAGCCTCTTGGTTCATAGAATGCTTGCCTTTAGGCGCGGAAACCCACGAGCTTTTCCTTCGACAGGCTCAGGAACCGCCGTGGGAGGAGCGCCATGCGTTAGCCCGCTTCAGCGCATGCTTGCACGGACGTGGAGGATGGTGACGGTCTTTTGGCCGCAAAGCCCAGGAAGACCGTCAGACCTGTTGCCCGTAAGGGCTCCCCGTGCGGGGTACGTTCGCCTCGTCAATGCGAGCGGTCGGTAC
>CAIRDL010000891.1 GCA_903877345.1 uncultured Oscillochloris sp.
GACCTTCCCAGTTGCCGCCGCCATCGCAGCGCCCAGGCGTGTTTGTGGGCCGCATCGGGGGCACCCAGGCTCTTTTGCAAGCGCCGTACGTGAGCGAAGCGGCGTTTGACGCGCAGGTAGGAAAGCTGCCAACTGTAAAGCCTTTTCAGACGACTAGCGCGGGAGATCGTGATCTCTTGGCTTCGTTCCTGGGGGAAACCGAGTTCCAGGAGCGGTCAGAGGTGAAACTACAGAAACTACCGATTCGTGGGGGGAACAAGTCAGAAGTTCCAGCGTCCCAATGCGGAGTTCCAGAGGATGAAAGCGCGACCGAACCACCTAAAAAATGTTCCAACGATGAAGAGGCGGGTGTTCCAGCGTCCCAATGCGGAGTTCCGGGGGTTCTAGCCACGTCAAGCGCAAGGGAACTGCCAATAACCCGGCAGGAAATCGCCATTATTGCACGGGAACTTGGAACGGGAACTCGCCGTAGCGAGATCGTCAAGATGCTCCCCGGCTACCACGCAAGGCTTTACAAACTATATAGGGCAAAAGTAGAATTCGTAGCCGCCTTGCTCACCCCCGACACGAATGACGACCTCGACGCGCCGGGCGGGCCGTCGCTTCCCGACGCCTTTAACTTCTAGAAAGGGGTAACAATGATGGCGCGTGCATACTTCGGAACGGCGTTGTTGCTTGGTGGTGTCGGGGGTGTGCTGTGGGCGTTATACCGCATCACCACCGACACCCTCGACTGGTTCGCGTGGAGCGGAGCCGGGAATGTGCTTGGGTGGGCCGCCGTGGTCGCGCTCGTGTTGTCTTTTGCTGCCGTGCCAGTCGGCATATGGGGCCTCGCAGCCCGGATGTGGGTGGTGAAGCTGGAACGCGGCCAGCACCTTGTCAGCACCGTGCAGGTAATCGCCCCAAGCGACCGCCAGCTAGCCACGAGCGACGCGCCCCGGTTGGAAGCGTAGTACCGTGCCGAAAGGCAACACTTCTAATGAGCGTTATAATTGTGCGAAGTGTCCAGCCCCACGTTGTTGCATGATCGTCAGGCAACACAAAACCCACCGATACCGCTTCGATGGGTTCTGAACGGACGGACGGGGCATAACAAATTGACCTTTATTGTACCAGATCTGGTGACAGTTGCCAGATGAGAACTAACGTATGAAGATCACTTCCACCACATCCCACGCCAGCACCCCGCAGGCGGTGACGCTATGACGCCCAAAAACCGACCTTGCCCAGAGTGCGGAGGCACAGACAGGTTCCACATTGTGCCAGTCCCGACCGCTGGCGGTGATCCCTTCTGGCGGTGTCGCCAGTGCCCGTACAAGGAATATGATCGTGACGGACAACCCTCGGGGGTGAAGTATCGGGGAACATCTATCACGCTTGCGGACGCCGAAAAGCCCGCAACCAACGCACCGACCAAAGCGCCCAATCCTGTCTACAAAAATCTTGCCGCCTATGCCCAAGCGCACGGCGTCGGCGTCGAGGTGTTTGTAGCAACGGGCTGGACGGACTGCACACACTGGAAGAGACCCGCGCTCAGGTTCACAACCGAGACCGCGCCGCGCTATCGGTTCCTTGACGGTTTAAATCCGAAGTACACCCACGCAGGAGGGACACACAAGGGTGACGCACGGGTCTGGTACAAGCTGCCAGAAGCGCTTGCCCTCTCTGAACAAGCAGCGTGCTTGGCACTGTGTAACGGAGAGGCGTCTACCGTGGTCGCACAGCACTACGGCGTCCCGGCCCTTGCGCCCGCCGGTGGAGGCGAGCACAACCTCCCGACGCACCTACTCACCCAGCTCCAGGCCGCTTGGACTGGCCCGATTATCGTGGCCCTTGATGGGGATGGTAAGGGGCGCACGGCCGCACCCAAGCTGGTCGAGCAGCTATGCGCCGCAGGCTACGACGCTCACGCGGTTGACCTCGGGCCAGATTTTGACCTTGCCAACTTTTGCCACCTGCACCAAGCCGACGCGCTCAACCGACTGGTATCGCTGCCATCAATGACTGAGGCCAGCGGTACGACGGACACGGGCACGCCCGCGACGCCGAGTAGAGCGACGGTCGTCGCACTAATGCCTGACATCCTGAGCGCTCGCGACCTTCTGAACAAGCCGTTTGCGCCGATCCGGTGGGTGGTGCCTGGGATCTTGCACGAAGGATGCTACATCCTTGCAGGAGCGCCCAAACTTGGCAAATCGGGCCTTGCGCTTGCCCTCTCAATCGCCGTGGCA
>CAIRDL010000892.1 GCA_903877345.1 uncultured Oscillochloris sp.
ATACTCTTATCTAGCGCACAAGTTCGACGGTGGCAAAATCAAGGATGCCCATCGGCGTCACGACCAAACCGCGTACATACGGCTTGATCAGTGTGTATTCAACATCATGGTAAAGGGGCACCACCGGCGCGTCGGCCAGGATCTGGCGCTCGGCCTCGCGGTACAACGTCTGGCGGCGCGCATCTTCCGTGGCAACCGCCGCCTGATCAAGCAGGGTGTCAACGGCAGGATTAGCGTAGGCGGCATGGTTTTCGCCACTGCCAGTGCGGAAAAGGACATCGAGGAAATTCTCGGGGTCGGGGTAGTCCGCAACCCAACCGCTCCCATAGATCTGAATCTGGCCCATACTAAGTGCCTTCAGATAGTCGCCGTACTGTTCGTAGCTCCGCACTTCAATGGTAATGCCCAGACTGGCTTTCACGACATCTTTCAGGATGCCCACCCAACTGCCGTAGGCCACAATCGGCGGGAGCGCGGCGGGGTTGCCGTAGCGCGAGGCGGCAATCAGGGCTTGCGCCCGCGTGACATCAGCGTTCACAGGTGAAATGTTGGGGTCGTAACCGGGCATCCCTGGTGGCAACACGCCGTAGGCGGGCTGCACGCCCCCGTTGAGCGTCACCGTCGCGAGTTTCACCCGGTCAATCAGCAGCGTGAAGGCTTCGCGCACCTGCGGATCATCGAAGGGCGGGCGAGTCACGTTCAGCCCCAGGTAGTAGAGGGAAAGTTGCGGCACCCGCACCAGTTCCTGCGCGAGCGGGTTGCTTGTGTCTTGCACGCGGGCGAGGTCAACTGACGACACACTGGTGACATCAAGATCGCCCTGTTCGTAAAGTACGAGTGGATTACTAGCGGCTGCACCGATCAGAAAACGCACTTGGTCGAGCTTGGCGCGGTCGCGGTAATAGTTTGGATTGCGGGCCAGCACCAACAGCGTGTCGTGCCGCCATGTCTCAAGGGTGAAGGGGCCGCTCCCGTTGGGATGTTCCGTCCACGTAGCCCCACCCGACTCGACGGCGCGGCGGTCAACGACAAAGCCGGTGGGATGGGCCAACTTCGCAAGAAAATAGCTCTTAGGCGCATCAATGGTCAGGGTGAGGGTCATGGCATCAAGCACCCGCACCCCGCTGATGGTGGCGGCTTTGCCGTCAATCTTTTCACGCACCCCGACGATGTCGCCCAAGTAGGTGCGGGCGGGCAACGAACGGGCGAGGCGCGGATCAGTCGCCCGCTCAAGGCTATAGCGTATATCCTCAGTGCTGATCGGCGTGCCATCGGCGAAGCGGGCGGTGGGCCGCAGATGGAAGGTGTAGGTGCGTCCATCCGCCGACACTTCCCAGCGTTCCGCCAGATCAGGTTCAACCGCAAGCTGGTTATCGAGGCGCACCAAGCCGCTAAAGACTTGATGCACGAGCAGAGCGCTGGTGACATCACCGACGAGGGCCGGGTCGAGGGTGGTCGGGTCGCGAGCGCCAAGGGTTGTAATTAGTGTGCCGCCAGCGCCTACCGGCAGCGTCGGCGCGGGTAGCGGTGTGGGTACAGGCTGGGGATTTGGGGCGTTACAAGCGGTGAAGGCGAACAGCACGAGGATCAGCAGGGCGCTAAACCGGCGGAACTGCTTGGGCCGCGTGGACAAGACTGGCATAGCTGGCTCTTCACACATTGCGTGGGCCGCCCACCGAACGGCGGTGCAAGCGACCGCGTCTGGAAGCAGCAACGGTGCAGTCCGTAGGCTGCGCTTGAATCCATTATCGCACAAGCGTACAATACTGGCAATTAGACAAGGTTTCAGGGGCTAGGCTTCAGGTTTCAGGTCGAGCGCATCTAAACGTCTGCGGGTGCTCAAACTGTAAAATAGCTGCGAACCTTGTCTTACCCTGACGACCGCCGCGCTGCGGGTAGCTTTGTAGGTTAAACTTAGCTTCACGCGCAACCTTGAACCCTGTAAGCCAATCGTGCGACGATGCTGTTACAATCCAGAGACAAACGGCGATTGTTCGAGGTACTAAGGGACGCGGAAGATTTTAATCATCCAAGCCGGGCCAATGATCCGTGATGCGTGATCCGTGACCGGGCCGCACCCTAGCCGATCACG
>CAIRDL010000893.1 GCA_903877345.1 uncultured Oscillochloris sp.
CAGATGGGATGTTTTAAATCTTCCGCTTCCCTAAGTCGTTAGACTGAACCAGGCGCGGGTGCCGGAACCCGGAGGACGAGCGCCACTATGATTATAAGCAGCAACAGGATAACTGTCACGCTAATCCCGCCGATCAACAGCCAGAGCAGCCACGGTCGCGCTGTTGGCCCGTTGCTTAGCAAGGGCGGCTCGGGCAGTTGATAGCCGCGCTGCGCCCCCGCCTGACGCAGCGCAACCGCCACCGCTTGCATCGTTGGGTAGCGCCGTTCGCGCTGCGGTTGGATACAAGCATCTACGACGGCGGCCACCTCGACCGAGCTATGGGGCGCAAGCTGTTGGAGCGGCGGGAACGGCACCTCCCGAATCATTTGGAGCAACACCACGGCGGCGAGGTCGGGATTGTTACGCGGTTGGCAGCCGCTGAGCAATTCGTAGAGGACGACCCCGAAGGAGTAGATGTCGCTGCCCCGCCGCACATAGCGCTGATCGCCGAAGGTCTGTTCGGGCGACATATAGGCGAGCGTCCCTCGTGGGCGTTGGTCGTGCGCGAAGGTCTGCTCACCCAAGGCGCGGGCCAAGCCGAAGTCGCCCAACACCGGTTGCCCGCCGCGCAACATAATGTTACTCGGCTTGAGGTCGCGGTGGATGATGCCCAAATCGTGGGTGTAGGCGAGGGCGTCAGCGACTTGAACGGCGAGGAAGAGGGCGACCTCCTCGCGCAACGGCCCCTGGTTGCGCTGGAGCAGGTCGTAGAGTGAGCCGTCGGGCAGATACTCAGTGGCGATGAAGAAGTAACGACCCTGCCCCGCAACTTCATAACTCCCCGCGTCGAGCATCCGCAGCACATTGGGATGCTGCATCTGCTCAAGCAGCCGCGCCTCGCGCAGAAAGCGCTGCTCGGTCTCGCGGTTCATGCCGTAACCGGGCGGCAGCAGTTTCAGCGCGACCTGCCCGTGCTTGGGGTGTTGCGCAAGGTAGACTTGGGCGTGCCCGCCCCCAATGAAGCGCTGGAGTTGGTAGCGGCCAAACTGCTGCGGTGGGTTGATCATACGGTTAGGCGTGTTTCCGAGTCGGTGGTTCCAATGTCACGGTTCGTACCCTCACGGGGTTTGGAGAGACGCAAGATTTTGCGTCTCTACCCCTCACCGCAAACGGTAGAATTGGCTTGAACTGTGCCTTAGATTTACCGGGGCTGCTGACTAGGCATACGCCATCATTGCCCGCCTGGACTTGGGTAGCCGCCCCCACCACCGTCACCCCCGCGACCTCCGCCACCACCGCCTCCATCGCTTCTTACCGGCGTATGGGTTGGTAGCTCTGTCGGGAAGATCGGCAGCGGTACGACGGTTGGCGGCGGCCCTGTCGGCGGCCCTGGTGCGACGGGCGGTTGCACTGGTGCGACAGTTGGCGGCTCTGGTGGGACGGTCGGCGGGACGGTCGGCGACGGCATCGGGATGCGGGTTGGTGGCTTCGGCGTGAGGGTTGGACGCACCGGCCTCGGCGTATCCGTCGGCGTTGGCGGCACCAGCGTGACTGTGGACGACTGCATCGGGACGCTGGTGCTGGTGAGTAAATCTCGCATACTCGAAAAGATCTGCTGCTCCGGCGTGTCCGTCGGCAGTAGCGACACCAGCGTGACCGTCGGCTTCGTCGGGGCGATGGTGCTAGTGGTCGTGAGTGAATCCCGCATACCCGAAAAGATCTGCGGCACCGGTGTGTGTGTCAGTTCCGGCGTGTATGTCGGGGCGATGGTGCTAGTGGCACTCCCTTGGAACGTGGTGACGCTGGGCGGGAGTTGCGGCATTCTCGGCTGTTCCGCCTCTACAGATTGGCGCATAAGCACGGTGACGAGGAGCACGACAACCAGTAGGAGCAGCACCCCGCCCCCGCCCGCCACCCAGGGCAGCCACCTGCTAGTCGCGGCGCTTGTACCCGCCGAGGCGGGCGGGCGCAACGACTGGATCGGTTGCAGCATTGGTGCCATCCCGGCGGCATGCAGGCTCGCGCCGAAGCTGATTGCGTCGGCGGGTCGCTCGTCGGGGTTGAGCGCCATCACCTGCATGAGTGCCGCGCCCAGTTTTGGGGAAAGCTGTGGGTTCAAGGCATGAACGGGACGCAACGGGTCGGGCCGCTGCCTCAGCACTTCGGCGGCGCGGGCTAACGCATCCGTTGGCGGCACCCCCGTGAGCAGATGATAGAGCGTTGCGCCAAGCGCGTAGAGGTCGCTACGCGGGTCGGTACCCGTCCCGTGTAGTTGCTCCAACGGGGCGTACTGGAGCGTGTAGCCGTAAACACTGCGCGAAACACTGGCATGGGCTTGGCGGTGCGCCCCTTTCGCCAGCCCGAAGTCGAGCAGAATCACCTCACCGCGTGGGGTCAGCTTCAGGTTCTGCGGCTTGATGTCCCGGTGGACGACGGGCGGTTGGTGGCTGTGGAGATAGTCTAGCCCGGCGAGGAGTTGGCTGGCCCAGCGCAGGACGGTTTCTGCCGGAAAGGGCTGCCCCCGCTGTGCCAGGGCCGTCGCCAAGTCTTCGCCGGGAATGAACTGCATCACCAGGAACTGTCCGTTAGCATCAGTGAACGTGTCAATGACGGCGGGCAGCACCGAGTGGCGTAGGCGGGCCAAGATCTGGGCTTCGCGCTCGAAAGATGCGCTGCTCTGCCCACCGTTCGTGAGCAATTGCTTCAGCGCCACTGAACTACCGAGCCGCTGATCATACGCCTCGTAGACTGCGCCCATGCCGCCCTGTCCAATCAGGCGGACGATGCTGTAGCGTTGGTAAATGAGCGTGTTGGGCGCGAGCATAGCTCCCGATTCTATTGGTTGCTGGCGGTTGGCTTGCTCTGCGGCGCTTGACCGTCAGGCCAGAAACGAACAATGACAAAGCGCTGCTGATCGCTCAGGTTGACGGGAATCGGCAGTCCATCCTTGTGAACCTGGAAGCGTAAGTCCGTGATGCCACGCGCCACCCCAGCACAACGCGCCCCCGTAGTTCCAGAGCTAAACTGGTCACCGCGCCCAACAATGATAAAGGTGGTCTCCGGTGCCGCCGAGAAGATCACAAAGGCATCATTCTTTTCGAGATTGGGTTCGAGTACACACTCGTTGGCGGCGCTCAACTCAGCTTCGGTCAACGGTAAACCTGCGACGGTTGGGTTGTTTGCGAAGACAGTGGCAGGTTCCTCAGCATACTTGATTAAATAGACGCCGCCTGCCGACGGGAAGGCAGAGGTGCGGTGGCTCTTGTAGCCATTTGGCACCGCGATGCTCTGGGGGATAACCGTGCCAGTGTAACAAAGTGCAAAGCTACCGCCGGGAATAGTGACTGAATCGTCTGTTGTTCCGTCGCTAAGCTTGAAGGTCAGTTCCCCCTGGTCATTGGCACGGGCAAACACCAGCGCCGGAAGGTTCGTCGCCTGTGCTTGGTCTTTACACTCGGTATAAGCAGCCGTCTCCTGATCGCCAATCCAGTCATCATGCTCAGTGACATTCCACATTTCGATGCGGGGTAGCGGCTGTTGCGGGGTGCTGGATCGGGCGGTGGGCGCTGGGCGCACGGTGCTGGTAGGTGCGATAAATGAGACGGCACTCGGCGACCCTTCAGGCTTGGTTGCCGTCGAGCGCCCAACCAACGCGGCAAGCAGCACGGCAATAATGACGAGCACAAACATGATGCCGCCCGCCCATGCGCCAATCAGCAGTGGCGCGATCCGCCGAGCAGCAGGACGCGCCGGCCCGTAGTAGCCCACCGCCGCCGTGATATTGTCAGGAGCATGCTGCGCGACCGCCAACTGCACCAAACGCGCCGCCGCCTGTTCCGGTGGCCCCGCCAGGGTTTGCTTGAGCAGCGCATCGCTCACTACCTCGAACAGCCCATCGGTGCAAAGCAGCAGCCGATCCTCAGGGCGAAGTTTCAGACACCGCACATGGGGCGTAATTGGCTTCGGGCTGCCGAGGTGCTGCGTGAGCACATTCCGGTAGATGTGCTGGCGGGCCTCCTCTTCGTTGAGCAGACCCTCACGGAGCCGCCCCGTGACCCAGCGATCATCTTCGCTGAGGAGCTGCAGGTGGTCGTCACGCCAAAGATACGCACGACTGTCGCCAACATTCGCAAGACAGACGCGCTCGTTTTCAGCGACCGCCACCACCAGCGTACTGCCCATCCCCTGCAACGCGGCATCGCTCTGCCCAACTTGCACCAACTCCTGGCTCGTCTGCTGGATCGCAACTTCCAGCGCCTGCTCGGCGCTATCCCCTAGTTGGGCATAGTAGTGCTGGATGATGCGCCGGACGACCATTGCACTCGCTTGCTGCCCGCCCTGATGCCCACCCATCCCATCAGCAACGGCGCAGAGGCGTCCGCCCGGCGGCACAAACGCCGGGTCGTGCTCTAGCGTCGTCGCATCCGGCACGATCTGCACACTATCCTCGTTGACCGTGCGGTTTGGCCCTTGATCCGTCGCCGTAAACCATTGGAGCAGGTAGGGCATGAGGTATTCCTGCGAGGGTGGGCGAGGCCACCGGAGCTTGCTCAACGCAATTGCTGAAAGATCAACGTGGTTGTGCCGATCTCAATACGATCATTGTGCTGTAAGCGCAACTTCGTCACGGGCTTGCCGTTGACCCGCAATCCGTTGGTGCTGCCCAAATCCACAATCGTAAAGCCATTCTCCAGAAAGCGCACCCGCGCATGCTCAGCCGAGACGAGCCGATCATCCAGGATCATATCGGACGTCTGGTGCCGCCCGATCAGCACCTCTTTCGTCGGTGTCAGGTGCAACTGCATAGGGTTAGCCTGCCCCTGCTGCACCACCAGCAGCGCCCCCGGTTGCGCTTGCGGCTGCGCCAGTTCCGTCGCCGCCATCGGCCCGCCGCCGCCACCGCCACGGTTCGGCATATAGACCCCCGTCGGCCCGGCGGGCGCTGGCTGAAGCGGTGGCGGCGGGAGCACCGTTGGTGGCCCCAGATTACTCCCCAGCATCGGCAGTGGGGTGGCTTGGTTATAGGCCGTATTCGGCCCGCCCATATTGGCCGCGTTGCGCCGTTGCAGCACCATCAGCAGCACCACGAGCCCAACTAAAAACAGCATCAGCACCACGACGGCAACCCAACCCCAAAGCGGGAACTGGAACGGGGCGGTAACGAACAGCACCGGGCGGGGTGCCGGCCTGCTTTTTACTCCGGCAGCATCAACCGCCTGTAGCTCCAACGTATGCGTGCCTGACACAACCGTGCCCGCCGGGGTCCACGTATAGTTCCACGTTGCACTAATGAGCGTCTCAGTGACCACCGTTTCGCTGTCGAGCAGCAGGCTAACGGTGCAAGGGGCCGTGCATTGACTCACGTTTGCTGCGATGGTATTGGGCCGATTGATCACGATGGGATCGGGGAGCGTGAGTTGCGGCGACGGGCGCGGAATGGGGAGCGAGGTTGGTGGCGCGCTTGGTGTAGGTGTCGGTGCGGGAGTCACCAGCGACATCGAGGTTGTCGCTGCGCCAACCTCAGGCACATTCACACTGAGGTTCAGCACGTAGCTCTGATTATCGCTAGGCAGCGCCGAGGTGAAATGCAGCGCATATTGTTGGCGCAAGGCCGTGCCGACACTCGTGTAAGCCGCAGACAGTTCGGCAGGTTGGGCCACCGAGTAGTAGCGTCCGTTCGTTGCCAACAGGCGCAGTTCCTGATCCAAGACTGCGTTGCCGACGCCGATCACATAAAGCGGGATCTGCTTCGTATCGGACTCGTGTCGCGCATCGCTCAACGTTAGGCTGGTAACACCACTAGCCTGGGTATTCTTCCCGTCAGTCACGAGTACCACCGCCTGCCGCCCCCCTTGTCGGGCAGCAGCAAGCTTAATACTCTCAACCGCCCCATTGTAGAGTGCCGTGTAGTCTTGGAGATTCTCGGCCTGAAGGGCATTGATCTGGTTGATGATCTTGCCATGATCAAGGGTGAATCCTTCAACGATTTGTGACTTGTCGCCAAAGAAGACAAGCGCAAGCTCGTCGTTGGGCGTCATGGCCTGGATAAACTGCACCGCCGCCTGTTTCATCTGCGCCAAGTCGTTCTTGATGCTCTTACTGATGTCCAGCGCCAGCACAACCCTAAGGCTAACCTGATCGGGGGCCACCATCGTTACTTCACGCAGCGGGACATTCTGCCCATTCTCGGTCAGCACGAACGCCTCGGGGCCGAGGTTTGGCACGGCCTTGCCCTGTCCATCGGCAACCGACACGAAGAGTTGCACCGCAGGGAACGCCGTGGCATCCAGCCGATCAATTCGTATGCTCGGAATCGCCTGAGCGGTCACTAGGGGCGAGCCGCCCAGCGCCCACAGCACCACCAGTCCCGTCAGAAAGCGCAGTAGCTGGCGCATCACATAGGCTCCTACTTGCTGACTCGCATGAAAGCCATCTGGACGTTCGGCCCCAGCTTGATCTGATCGCCATCGTGCAGCACATGCTTCTGGATCGGCTGATCATTGACATAGGTATGATTCGTACTGGCGAGGTCATACAGCACAAACTGCCCCTGCTCCATCCGAATGCGGGCATGTTCCCCTGAAATCTTGGTGTCGTCGAGCACCACTTCGCAACGGCCCGGATCGCGCCCCAGCGTGACCTGATCTTGGAGGCGGTGTTCACGCCCGGCGCGGGGGCCGTTGCGTTCGACCAGCCATGCCAGCACCGGCGCGGGGCGGTTCGCCATTTCGGTACGGGCGACCGGAGCAGCGGGACGTGGGCCGGGGTTATGGCCTGCCATCTGGTTGGTTGGCAACTGGGTGGGCGGAATGGGGGCAGGCGCACCGATCACTGGCCCACCACCGGACATCGCGTAGGGCTGCGGCATCATCGTTGGCCCTTGTTGCATGCCCCGTGCCCGACTATAGCCCAGCGCCGTGCCGGGTAGCAGCAGGCCCACAAGGAAAACAATGTTAATCACGAAGCCGAACATTTGGATGATAGCCACACCGGCGGTACCGCCGACGAGCAGCACGATGATCAGCACAAAGGTCAGCAGAGCCGACACGGCATAAAGCACCACCGAGGTGATCCGCGCCCAGTTTCGCAGCATCCACAGGCCATAGCCACAAACGACCTGCAATACTCCCATCAACACGGTAATGAGTCCAATGCTGATGCCGATAACCATCAGCGTGCCGGCACCGCCCACCCCGAACGCGCCAAAGATCTGATTGAGCGTATCCATCGCAATGGCCGAGGCTATGATCAGCCCAAAACCCGACAGCACACTGAAGGCGCCTGAGATCCAATTGTAGATTGCGGCGGCGGTTCCCCATCCTGGTCGTCGCATCGTCACGCCTCTTTCTTTTCATGCCAAGGCAAAGCTGAAACTTACGATTCGGACATGTTGATCAGCACGTTTGCGGGCTGTTTTTTGGCTTGTATGCCCCACTGCGGAGGCACCAGCGCCGCGAAATCGGGGCTGCCTTCGACAAGCTCAGGCAGCCCTGGCAGGCAGCCCCGGCAAGCGACTGCTGCCTGAGCTTGTCGAAGGCAGCGTTTTTCGCGAAGATCGCCAGCCAAGTTGGTTGGATGTACTAGCCCGCAGGCCAAGTTCCGAACTTGGCCTACAAATGCGCGAATGACGAGCTGAAACATGCCTTAGCCAAGATGCTTGAAGGTAAGCTCGGTGCGCCCAATGCGAATAATATCGCCGTTGTGCAGCTCGACCGGAGTCTGGCGCGTGCCGTTCACGAACGTGCCGTTATCAGTGGCAAGATCGTGCAGCATGAAGCGCAGCGTGGGGGGCGCACCCTCAATACGGATCTTGACATGCTGGCGCGAGACGGCGCTATCCTCAAGCATCAAGTCGCAGTCGCTTGCCCGCCCAATCAGGAACGCCGTACCGCGCACGCGCACAATCTCACCGAAACGTGGCCCCTCGCTCACAAAGATGAGCCAAGCATCGGAGGGCGTCGCCGCAGGGCTGTCAATCAGTTCGGTGCGTGCAGCCGCAGCCGGATGTCCTGCGGCCCCCGGCATGTTCTGTTGGAGCGTCGGTTCAAGCGCTCCGGGCAACGCTGGGCCACGGCCTGGGGTTTTGGGATCGTACTCCGTGATCATGGCTCCTCCTTTAAGGGGCTAGTTCGCAGACGAGGATAACTTGGCCGATTTGGATGCGGGTTCCGGGGGTCAACCGGCAGTTGGTCATGCGGGCCAGCGGTTGATTATTGACCAGGGTTCCGTGGGCTGAGACATCGGCAAGGGTACAGACGCCAGCGTGTTGCTCGATCTGCACATGCTGCCGCGAGATACTCTGGTCGGTAGGATTCAATTCATTACGCCCAAGAATGAGCGGGCTACGGTCAAGCAGAATCGTCTGGCCGTTGTGCGGCCCACTCAGTACACGCAGGCGATACTGTTTGGCGGGTGTGGCAGGGGGAACAAGCGGGGCGGGCGTGCCCGTCTGGGGCAGCGTGAGAATCATGCGGGTCACGGCGCTGGTGAAGGCCGACGGTAGTGCGACGCCGGCACCGATCCCTAGCGCCTGGGCAAACGCGGCGGCGCTCGGAAAGCGGTGGCGGTAATCTTTCTCCAGATTCCGCAGAATGGCCTCCTCAATCGCGGGCGGAATCGCTGGGTTGAACTGGCGCGGCGAAGGCGGGGTTGTCGTCAAGTGACGTTGTAACACCTCCAGCGGATTACCGCTACTGCTCTCGAACGGCTGCCGTGCGGTAAGCAGTTCGTAGAGGACAATTGACACGGCGTAGAGGTCACTCGTCGTGTTGACGGGCATCCCCTTGGCCTGCTCATACGACATATAAAGTGGCGTGCCGAGAATGAGGCCGTCACGGGTGCGCGTCACTGTCGAGAGCAGTTTGGCAATGCCGAAGTCAATCAGCTTCACCCCGTGCTGGGGCGAAATCATCATATTTTCGGGCTTAATATCGCGGTGGACGATCTGATGGCGGTGGGCGTACTCCAACCCCTCCAACACTTGGCCGATCACCGGCAGGGCAAAATCAAGCGACCAAGGCCGTCCTTGCAAAAGGCGGCGGAGACTGCTGCCCTCCACAAACTCCATCGCAATGTAGAGTTGCGGCCCAAAGGTGCCAACCTCGTACACCTGGGCAATGTGCGGGTGGCTCAGGTTGAGCGTTCCCTCCTGGTTGAACTTCTGGATAAGATAGTCGTCGCGCAGATCAGAGAGCTTCAGGGCGATCAGTTGATTGTTACGCCGCGTGTCCTGAGCCAACACGACGCGGCTCATACCGCCCGCGCCCAACGGGCGCACCACCGCGAACGGCCCCAACATTTGCTGATTGGCCTGCTGCCCCGGCGTCGGGAACTGGCCGCTGGGTTGGGCGTTGGACGGCGCTACGTGGAATGCGGTCGGCTTGGCGTTCCCAAGGGCGGCTGGCTCGTTTACGCCCGTTGGTTGCACCACGGGCACCAGTGCCGGGGCACCAAGGCCAATTCGCGCCGGGCCAATCTCAATCACGTCGCCGGGGCCAAAGCTGACCTGCCCGACAGGGCGACTGTTGACAAAGGTACCGTTCGCGCTCCCCAAATCTTCCAAAAACCACCCGTCTCCATGAAAGAAGATCCGGGCGTGCTGGCGTGAAACCAGATGATGGTTGATCACCAAATCATTGTCAGGCGCACGACCAATCAGCAGTGGGCGCTGTGGATTGAGGGACACCTGCTGCGTCTGCCCGTCGCCAAAATGCACTTCCAGGCTCGGCCCGCCGGATGGGGTGGCCCGGCTCCGGCTACTCAACCAGATGACAAGTCCGACCACCGCGCCAGTGATCAGAAGCAGGCCAAAGAGTGCGAAGACGACCCCCATAAGCGTAACCCCACAAGATGCTTACCTACTGTGTACCACCTGCTACGTACACTAGGCTTACCGTTTCGTTGGCGCGTCCCCTGTCCCAATCCTCACATTCGCGTAGAGACGCAAAATTTTGCGTCTACCGCCGGGTAGAGATGCAAGATTTTGCGTCTACCGCCGGGGTAGAGACGCAAGATATTACGTCTACCGCCGAGGTAGAGACGCAAGATTTTGCGTCTCTACGACTTTTGCCGCCCAGTCGCTGTAGGCGGTTGAATTGGATCCGCAGCAGGTGAAGGGTAGATTGGCTGCAATGTGAGCGTCGGCGGCACCGGCGTAAACGTCGGCGGCACCGGCGTCAGCGTCGGCGGCACCGGTGTAAACGTCGGTTGCGGCGTCAGCGTCGGCGTCTCTGGGGTAGCCGTTGGTGTCGTCGGGATCGGCGGCGGCTTCGGCACCGGCGTAAACGTTGGCGGCTTCGGCACCGGCGTAAACGTTGGCGGCGGCGGCACCGGCGTGTCTGTTGGTGGCTTTGTCGGGGCGATGGTACTCGTGGCGCTGGTCAGCGAACTGGACACGGCGGTGGTAGTATCAGTGGCGGCTGTACTGGCTGTAGGCGAAGTGGTTGGACTGCCCATAGCGACGGTCACACTTACGGTGCTAGGCAGGCTTTGCGGCGTCTTGCCCTGCTCGAACCCGGTTCGACCGATGAACGCGGCAAGCGACAGGGCGACCACGATGAGCACGATAGCCCCGCCGCCACCGACTAACCAGGGGAGCAGGGGCACGATGCTGCGCCGACGAATGGGCGCACCATACTGCACCACCACGGCGCTCGCGTTATCGGTGGTGCCGCAAGCCTGCGCTTGGGCGACGATCTGCTCGGCGGCGAAGCGTGCTGGTGCGCCGGTCGCTAGGGCGGCGAGGCTCTCCGGCGGCACGACATTGGAAACCCCATCGCTACAAAGCACCAATGCATCGCCCGGCTCTAATGCGAACTGAAACGTGTATTTGCTGTCAGCTTGGCCCGACTGGGGCAGTTGGATGCTCGGCCCGTTGCCGATCACGTCGGTCAGCAGGGCTGCCCGCTCGTGGTTTAGGGCGACTTGCAGCGGCAGCAACCCCAGTTCAGCTTGCTGCTGCGCCCAGTTGTGGTCGCGGGTGATTTGGATCGCTTGGCCGCCACGCACCAAGTAGGCGCGACTGTCGCCAACATTCACGACCAAGGCAGTCGCCCCGACCAGTGCCGCCGCGACCAACGTTGTGCCGACGGTACCAGCCTTGCTGGTCGTCACACTATAGGCGTAGACCGCCTGATTGGCCGCGTGTACCGCGTATTGGAGGCTCTGGAGTGGGTTGGAGGTACCCGCCTCGAAGTACTGATCAACAACGGTGCTAATCGCAATGCTGCTCGCCGCCCCGCCTGCCGAGCCACCACCCATCCCGTCGGCAAGGGCCACCAGTGCGCCGAGGTGGGCCTTCGTAGGGATGAATTTCAGGTCAAGCGTGCAGCTATCTTCGTTGATCGGGCGTCCGGCCTTTTCACTACAGGCTCCGAAATCGAGGGCGGAGCCTGCCGCATTGTTGGCATTGCCGAGTGGATTGTCTTTTACCATTACCATAAGTTCTCAATCAAGCTCGTCGCGGTGTTGCTTCGCCAGGCTCCGCCAACGCCTCCGCCACCACGTCATGCCGCCGCCAAAGACGACTGCGGCGGGGACAGAGCCGCAGATGCCACTGACCGCCCGATTGACTTGACGATCAAGCTCAGCTTGAATGCTCTGCTGAATTTTACGTTCCAAATCAGCCCATGCCCGCTCAAATTGCTCATTGAGTTTATCAGACATTTCCTGTTGGGCTTCGTCGAGCGTGCGGCGAATAACGCCATCCAAACCGGCATCGGCCCCTTTTGGCGTGACCACCACCAAAATGGGGGCAGGGTAGCCAAAACGGGTTCCGCCAGCGGTTGCCTGCCAAAGCGTGCTGTAGACCCCCGGTTGCGCTGGCCCGGTTATTTTAACGCTCCAGCGCCCTTGTCCGCCGGGCGGCACCGGCTGCGCCAAGGGTTCGGTTGAACCAGTTAGGGAAGCACTGCCCGAAGTCTGGGCGAGCGTAACCCCCGCAGGCCACGGCTGGTTGCCACTGTTTAGCAGCACAATCTCTACCTGAACCGTCTTTCCCGGCTCTACAATGGGGAAGACCGGCATTGCGTTGAGGCGGGCTTGCAGCGACGAGCCGGTTTGCGGGCCGCTGATGGTGGGGTGCGGCACCGGGTTCGGCGTGACGTTTGGCACGGGACTCGGCGTAAGTGGCGGTGCCTGCGGCGCGATGGTCATAAACCAGACCTGGGTGCTGAAGGCGACTTTGCGCTCGCCTGCAGCGCTCCCAGGCCAATTATCGTAAATGATCATCGTCTGGTCGCTCGCATCATAGCCAAAGCCGACGGTGGTATGGGTAAAGTCACGATGCGCCGGATCAGGGCTTAAGGTCACGACCACTGGATGGCCGGCGTCAATTTCGGCCCGATAGCGCTGGAAGTTCGCCTCACCGGGGTAGACAAGCGCGGCATTAAAGCTGTAGCCCTTGGCGGAAGCATAGGCCATAATCTCGGCCTGCACCTCCGCTTTCGTCCACCCGGTATTATCGTTGGCACCGCAGGTCGTCCCCATCCGGGTACGGAGATCAATGATCGCCGCTTGCTCACCATTCGCGCCGATCAGCTTGTCATAGCCGTGGCCCGCCCAATAAGCCAAAGCCTGGGCCGTCGCGGTCGGCAGACAACCGCTGTAACATGGCCCCCAAGTCCCGGTAAACTGCTTCCAATCAGGCACCCCGTCAAGCGCCGTGCGCCCAGTTTGGGCATACGTTGCAGGGCTGAACCCTGGGCCGAACAAGAGCAGAGCGGTCAGGAAGCCTAGAGCCAGGATGCGCTGCATTGGGTTGCCTCCAACCTGTGGTTCGGGCTCCGCCGGCGGCAGCCGCTGCTAGTTTAGCCGACGATCACGCCGAGTTTTTTCAACACCAGCCAAGTGCCAGCCGCGACTAGGAGCATGACTAGGAGCGTGAGCCCCGACCAGAGCAGCGGGTGTTCGCGGCGGAGGCGCAGCGTTGGGGCAAGTGCGCTCGTCTCCGCAGGCTGCGGCTGGTCAAGAAGTGCTTGCTGGAGCCGCATAATCAGAACGGTGATATTGTCAGAGCCACCACGTTGGTTCGCAAGATTCACAAGTGCCGCCGCCGCCATTGCAAGCGGGTAGGCCGTGGTGATGTGGGCGATCTCATGATCTGCCACAAAGTTGGTCAGGCCATCAGAGCAGAGCATGACGGTATCACCGGCTTGCAAGCCAGTAACGGGGGTATAGTCCACCTCAACCGGGCTCTGGTTGCCAATGGCACGGGTGATTACATTTTTGCCTTGTTGTGCTGCGGCCTGCGCGGGGGTAAGCAACCCCGCCCGTACCTGCTCTTGCACAACCGAGTGATCCTGGGTGATTGGCTGAATAGTGCCGTGTGAAACGATATAGGCTCGGCTGTCGCCCACATGGGCCACGAGCAGTTGTTCGCCAAAGAACCAAGCCGCCACCAAGGTCGTACCCATCCGCGCATCATGGTCAGCCTGCATCGCCAGGCGCCGCACGGCCATATTAGCGGCCTGGATCGCCTCGGGTAACTCAACCGCCTGTTCGCCATAAAATTGGGCGTAGAGCGTGTCTAAGGTGGTCGAACTGGCAAGCTCACCGCCCCCATAGCCGCCCATACCGTCGGCAACGGCAAAGAGGTAGCCGCGCTCCTCCAGGTGCAGATCTTCGCTTGAGGGCAGCCGCCAACGATCCTCGTTCTGCTCGCGCACCATGCCTTGGTGCGAGAGCCCGACCACTTCGAGTGATCCAACGTAAAAAGTCGCTGGCGCACTAAGTTCCATTGGCGCATATCACGCACCCTAGATCTAGGGTGCGTGTCCTTAAAGCCCACGGTTTGCCACGCCACAGCAGCCGGATTATGTGACCGGGGCTACCAATGAGGTAGCCCCAGCTAACTAAACTACTTGGCACTACCGCAAAAGGCACGCTGTCACCCTGAGCGAAGCAAAGGGTCTCGGCATCCCTATCGCCCGCCGGGACGCTTCGCTGCGCTCAGCGTGACAAAGCTCACAGCGTGCCTTTTGCTCTATTGCCGTCACCTGTTCCCGTCGCGAGTCTCCCGCCCCAATAGGCCAAGCAACACATTGAAAGGCGGTGCGTTTTCGGGGTGCAACTCGAAGCGGGCGCGCTCGAACCACTGCACGGTGTACTGGCGCCCATCACTCAGCGTTTCGATCTGCGGTTCGCTCAAAGGAAGGCCAAACAGGGCAAGGTTCTCGCCTTCGTTCTTGCCTGCTTGCCCATCCAGTTCGAGCCCATTCGCCCGCCAAGCGGCGAGGATTTCACCACAGACTGTATGCCCGGTCTCTGGGAAGAAGCGGCAACCTGCTTGCGACGTCCCCTTGGGGAAGCCTTGCCAATCGCGCCCCTGCTGACTTAGGCGATCTGCCCCCAGGCGACCCAAGAGGACATTGTAAGGTGGTGCATTTTCAGGGTGAATTTCGAGCCGGTTACGCTCAAACCACTGCACCTGGAAGGGTCGGCCTTCGATGCTTTCCTCGCCCTGAGCGGCGATGGGGTAGCCAAAGACGGGAAGACCGCCATTTTGCTCCCAGTAGGCGCGAATCTGTCCGGCGATACAGAAACTGGTTTCGGGGAAGCAACGCGAATCGGTCGGCACCGGCGTTTGAGGCAGCGGTGGGATTGGCCCTTGCCCCACCACATGGCTCAGGAAGATCGGGTTTGGCCCAACGCCAAAGGTGAACTGCCCATTCTGGGCCACCTCAGTGCGCGTTTCGCCCCAAAGCTCGACCCGTGAGCCTTGCGCCGAGCCGGTCGGCAGGCTGATCGTCGTGACCTGCGGCGCCCAGAGCACATCAACGACACTGCCGCCCTTGGCAAAGCGCACTCCATAAGCTTCGGGGCCAGTCACGGCGCTCAGATCATCAAGATAGATCGTGCCCCCGCCCGTCTTACTGTCCGGCTCGTCATCCAGCACAATGGACACCAACCGTGCCGGCAGGTCAAGGCGCAAGTTGCCGGAGCCACTGATGCGGTTGTAGGGTTCAACCGTCCCATTGATCGGCGTAGCGAGAAACTGCCAACCAGCCCCGCCAATAAAGCCCATACGAAACTGGAGCGTCTCGCCTTCGTTATCGCGCAGCCAGAACTTCAGCGCGTGGCCGCTCCCGTCACCATAGACCCAGATGCCAAGCTGCGAGGGACTGCCGTTAATGACTGGCTGCGAACCAGGCGAAAAGACGACGTAGTCGTTGCCGCCTGTTGGGAAGTTATAACTGAGTTGGCCGGAAAAACGACCACTGTGAACCTGGGCGCTGCTCTGGGTAAAGGTGCCATTGGGTTCATTTCCACGCCGCCAAGCGCCAAAGTTCTCGAAATCAAGGATTGACGCCCGCTGTCCAAGCTCAAGCAACGTCGCGGAAGTGGTGCCAACAAGCTGTTGGTTGAGGGTTCTGAAGGCCAAGAGGGCAGGCTTGGGCTGCCCATAGTCGGCGTTGCCCGCGCCGTAGCGCAGCAAGCCAAGCCCATCGCTGGGGCGATTATCTTTCAGGTTATACCAAAAGACGCGCTCGGCCCCGGCAGCCCGCAACAGCGCCGCGCCGCGCACCAAGTAGTTCGCCTGAACATCTTCAGCAACCTGATTACTGCCCCCACGGTCGCCCGTTGCCGTAGACCAGCCATACTCCGTGGCCCAAATGGGCTTGGCACCCAGCCGGTCAGCCAGAGCCTTGACTTGGCCGACCCCTGCGGAGGCGATCTGTCCATCCTCAGGGCTGCGCGGATCCGTATACGGGTGAATCGCAATGATGTCGAAGGCACCCCACGCCCCATTATCGGCCATCGTCTGGAGGAAACTCGTGGCGGGTTCAGGTGAAACCACGCCGGCCACCAGCACTTGGGCACTGGGATCAGCAGCCTTGATGGCGCTCGATACCGTCTTCAACAGGGCGGCATACCCGGCGTAATTGGGCTGCGGCTGCCAATAGGTCGCATTATCAGGCTCATTCCAAACTTGCCAGTGGTGGATGCGACCCTTATAGCGCGTGACTACCGCGCTGGCAAAGTCGGCAAACACCTGGGGGTCGGGAGGATAGAAGCTCCTGTCAGGCATGCCACCGTTGGCCCAACCTGGCGTTGGCCCGTTTAGGATGCCAAGAATATTGATCCCGCGCTCGGTAAAGGTCGCGACCATCTGATCCGACCAGTTCCAGTCAATCGCGCCGCGTGTTGGCTCCATACGTTGGAGCTGGAAATCCTCGCGCACCCACCCCGTTGCACTCTGGCTGACGACCTCAAGCGGGGTGCTCAGGGTCGCATAATTCTCGTAACGCGAAGCGACATGACTGTTGACGCCAAAGGCCGAGTTCCCGGAGGCGAAGGTGGGGGCGGATCGCACACCCTGATTTGGCAGCACCAGGGCGATGAACAGGGCGAATCCGATGGTGGTACGAAGCACACGCTGCATAGGATTGGCTCCCCTTTGCAAAGACTCAGACGCTTAGCCGGAAGGGCTGTTGAGCGAAGCTCAGCTTAATTGCGCTGCCCAGTCGTAAACCCTACCCACCCCAAGCTTCTGCACTACGGGCAACGCATGTAAGAATCTCCGGTCAGACACAGGCGATTCGCAAGCATAAAGGCCAACCTGGCGGACATTAAGCATCAGCAACCTCCTGGATCGGACGGCGTTTGGATAGGTAATAGTATAGCCGCTTTCATTGATATTTGCCAAGCTACCTCAGACTATTGAGGAAGCACCCAAGGTTTGTCGCTGCTTGACCGTTTGAGCAAACGCACCGCCTCCTGTTGCGGCAAAGCTAAAAGCGCAATAGAGCAAAAGTAACGCTGTGAGCTTGGTCACGCTGAGTACCCAATGGCCCGGCGACCAGTGGCGCCGGAGGAAACTTCCGCGCCTGTCACCCTGAGCGAAGCGAAGAGTGACAGCGTTCCTTATGCTCTACTGCCTAAAACTGATGAGGTTAGCGGTGCTTGTTCCAAGGCATCACAACGCGCTCAATCAAGACGACCACCACATAGAAAGCCAGCCCGTAGAGGCAGGCGACCAGAATGGCGGACCACGCCTCGCGGGTACGCAAGACCCCCGCCTGAGACTTGATATAGACACCGAGGGCATTCTGGGGGCCACCGAAGAATTCGGCCACAACCGCGCCAATCATGCTCAACGTGGTGCAAACCCGCAGGGCATTGAAGAAAAAGGGCAGCGCGGCGGGCACGCGCAGCTTCAGAAAAATGGCGCGCTGAGCGGCGGCGTAAGAGTGCATAAGCTGGAGCGCATCAGCACGCGGCGAAATCAGCCCCTTGTAGACGCTCACCAGGGTTGGAAAAAACGTCATGACGGCGACAACGGCGATTTTCGAGGCGGGACTAATACTACCGAGCCAGAGGCTCATCAGGGGCGAGAGGGCGATAATCGGCACCGCACTGGCAGCGACGGCGAGGGGCACCAACCCTTCGGCGATGATCGGCCAGCGCACGCAGATGATCGCCGTCAGCACGCCGAGTCCGCAGCCAAGAACGCACCCAGCGAAGGCGTTGCCGAATGTGACGGCCCCAATGCTGAGGAGGTAGCCCGGTTGGGCGAGAAAGGTGAGGAGGATTTGGCTGGGCGCTGGCAACAGGTAGAGTGGGAGGGCGAAAAACCCCACCACACCTTCCCACAGCCCGATCCCGAGCGTAAAGGTGAGCACCGCCGGCCAGATCGCCCGCCACCAATCGGCACGCCGCCCAGGCTGATCAAGGGGCTGCGGGATGGTCATAACTGCCTTCATTGCCCCTTAGCCTTCCATCGCCCGCAAACACTCGCGCACCTCGGTGAGGAGCGTGAAGAAGCGCGGGTCTTCACGGGTCTCGAAGGCGCGGGGACGGGGTAAGTTCACCTCAATGATGCGCTGGACACGGCCCGGACGGGGTGAAAGCACGACCACGCGGTCGGCGAGGAAGACCGCTTCGGGGATGCTGTGGGTGACGAAAATAACCGTGGGGCGCGGGTCAGACTCGGCCCAGATGCTTAATAACTCAAGTTGGAGCCGTTCGCGGGTAATTTCATCAAGCGCGCCGAAGGGTTCGTCCATCAGCAAAATCGAAGGTGCAAACGACAGGGCGCGGGCGATGGCGGCGCGTTGTTGCATCCCGCCGGAGAGTTGGTGCGGGTACGCTTGGCTAAAATCGCCCAGACCAACGAGCCGCAGCAAGCTCATGGCGCGCTCGTGGCGCTGTTGGCGTGGATAGCCCATCAGTTCCAGGGGCAGTTCCACATTCTTGCAGATCGTGCGCCATGCGTAGAGCACGGGCGACTGGAAGACAATCCCATAATCGCGGTCGCGGCGGGCTTGGTCGGGCGATTTCGCCTTCACGCGCACGGTACCCGCCGACGGCTGTTCGAGATCACCGATGAGGCGCATCAGCGTCGTTTTGCCGCAACCGCTTGGCCCAATCAGCGCGATGAACTCACCCGCCGCGATGCGTAGACTGACTTCGTGCAATGCCGTGATCGGGCCGCTTCCACTTGGGTAAATCTTCGAGACGCGGTCGAACTCGATAATTGGTACGATTGACATAAGCAGCTATTCGGCCCGGCGTGTGCCGACGACCAGGTGTTCAGCGAGGGCGACCAAGCTGTAGAAGGTGACGCCGACGAGACCGGCGGCGAGAATGGCTAAGTAGAGGGCGGGTGGGCGCGAGTTGTAAGATTGGGCCGCATCGAGGATCATGACGCCAAGACCCTCGCGAGGACCGGCGGACAGTTCGGCAACGATGGCCCCAATCACACTGGCCGAGGCCGCAATCTTCAAGGAGGTGAAAAGGAAGGGCAGCGCACTCGGCAACCGCAGCTTCCAGAAGGTCTGTGTCGAACTCGCCGCATACGAACGCATGAGGTCAAGGCTTTGCGGGGAAACGGCCCGCAAGCCGCGCAGCATCCCAATCGTGACGGGGAAGAAGGACAGATAGGTTGAGACAAGGACTTTAGCGGCCCACGGAGCGGCACCGAGGCGACCGAACCCCACGATGACCATTGGTGCGATGGCGAGGATGGGCACGGTTTGGGAGCCAATCACGTAGGGCATGAGACCCCGTTCGAGCACCGACACTCGCAGAAAGAGCCCCGCGAGGCCGAAGCCAAGCAGCGTACCAAGCAGGAACCCGCCCAGTGCGATACGAAAGGTCGCCCAAGCATTGACGAGCATCTGGACGAGGAGCAGGGGGCCGGTGCCGCCCTGGGTAGGCGTGAACATCGCCTCAACGAGGGCGGCGAGGTGCGGCAGACGCTGATCGGAGAAATCGAAGAGCAGCTTACTGCCTTCCCACAAGCCGAGCAGCACCAGGATCACGCTGGCGACGGGCAACACGCGCCGTAGCGCAGTGCCCACCGGCCATGCGGTGCCGGGGTCGGCACGGGAGGCATCGTATCCCAAGGCAATTCCTTTTGCGGTGGAGCCTAAGCTTCAACTGGCGAACAATTGTAGCACAAACATCCAACGCTGGCAATGTTTTGATAGGCGTCCGCCCGCACTTTTAGGCCAACAGGCCAATGAGGGGAACATGTGCTATGATACTTACACGCAGCGAGATAATAATCCAGCTTGAGGCCCGTTTGGCCGGACGGATCAGCGCCAAGAGTCTGGCCGCATGGGCCTTTGACCAGTTCTACGCCCTCGAACAGGCAACGCTCATGGTGGATGAGGCTGATGGCGA
>CAIRDL010000894.1 GCA_903877345.1 uncultured Oscillochloris sp.
CACCGTCGGCGGTGTTTTGTCAAAAATGTAGCTCGCGCCCGTCAAATCCCCGCCAGCCAGCGCGTTACCCGCGAGGTCAGTCACGCCGGTGTTTTGGCTTTTGACTAGGGTGAGCGTGCCATCGCCGCTGCCCGTTGCGACGGTCACGAGCCAGGTTGTCGGGCCGCCACTCACGCCGTTCACACTCGCCCCGCTCACGCCAATGGCGTTCAGGGTGAAGTTAGCGGCACTTAGGCCCGTTACGGCATCATCAAAGGTGATGCGCCATTGCACACTGGCGGCGTTAGTCGGGCTGGTGCCGACACGCTCAAGCGTCAGGGCCGTCGGTGCCACACGGTCAACGGTGTAAAATTCGCCACTGTTAAAGTCGCCGTTGCCACTCCCGCTGCCGCCAAGCCACACCAACGGCGCATCGCGGGTCACAATGGTGTCGTCATCCACCACGTCAAGCCGGATCGTGCCAATGGTGGTGGGCGTGCTCACCGTGTTCACCGTGACCAGCCAAGTGGTGCCGCTCCCGCTGATCGTGCCAATCGTCGCGCCGTTCTGCCCGCCCGTTGTGGTCAGGGTGAAATCAGAAAGATCGAGATCGCTGACCGGCATATTAAAGCTGACAGTAAAAGTGACGGTGGCGGCACTGGTTGGGTTGGCATCAGCGCGGGTGATGGCGCGCACCGAGGGGAATTGAGCCTCATAAGCGCCCATATCCACGCTGCCGCCAATGGGGCGTGGGTTGCCCTCGTGGTCGGTCGTGGGCGCACTGGCATTCTCGCCCGCGTTAATCGCCAACGACGCGGGCTGGAGGTGCAAATCGCCGTCTACACTCGGCGCGGGGGACATCAAAGTGACGAACAACGGGTCAGCGCTGAGGTTGCCGACACCGGGGTAGCCGCCTTCCACGACGCTGTACGTAATCGCGGCGACGGAGGAATTATCAGCAATGGCGGGACTACTCGCCGCCGTGTTGCCCCACACGAGGCTGTTCCGCAACACCGGCGTGCTACTCGAATTGTAAAGCCCGCCCCCAAAAGCCGCCGCATTGCCACTAAACGTAACGTGCGTCAGCAGCGGGTTGCTGGCGTAGTTGAACATCCCGCCGCCCCACGTCGTAGCCGCATTCCCACAAATCAGGCTATTAACCAGGGTCGGATTGCTCTGCCAATTGCCCATTCCGCCGCCATTGGCCGCACTATTCCCGCAGAGCTTGGCATCAATCAGCGTCGGATTGCTGTCCTGATTATAGATTCCGCCACCATTAGAAGAAGCATTATTGTTATTGAAAGTCACATTGATCAGCGTCGGGTTGCTGTTGCTAAAGTTGAGCATGCCTCCGCCAAAGGTGGCGCCGTTGACGCTGAGGGTGACGTTGTTCAGGGTCGGGCTACTTGCATAGTTGAAAATAGCCCCACCCAAGACTGCATTATTCCCTGTGAGTGTGCTATTCCGCAACGTCGGACTGCCCGCCCAATTAAACAGCCCGCCCCCGTAGCCATTATTCCCGCCACCACTGGCATTGCCGCCGCTAATCGTCACGCCATCAAGGGTTGCCCCAGTCACACCCGTGACGACGTGGTAACTATTGTCGGCGGTGTTCGTGAAATTCGGGCCGTCGTTCCCCAACAGGTCGCCACTGAGCCGCGTCAGGTGCGTCGTCCAAGCGCGCTGGCTCAACGACGTTTCGCCACCGGCAAACCCACCGTAGATTACCACCCCAGGTTTCAACACAAAAGTGGCACTTGGATTCGTCCCCGGTGTATACGTCCCCGTCGCAATCCAAATCTCATCATCAGGCAAAGCGACCGCCAAAGCCGCCTGGAGGTTCGGGAAGGCATCCGTCCACGAACCACCGTCACCACGGCCCGTCGCGCCTGCCGCCACGTACCAGCGCATCCGCACGTACCTATAGGTGCGGCTAAACTGCGCGGCGGGCACCGGGTTGCCCACAAGGTCAGTAACCACACCAGCGGCGAGCTTAGCCGTCACAAGGCCAAAGCCAGTGGGCA
>CAIRDL010000895.1 GCA_903877345.1 uncultured Oscillochloris sp.
ACGCCGTGTGAGCTACGTCAACGTCGTTCGCCGTGGGGCTGAAGCCCTCGGCTACGTTTACCAAGCCTGTTGAAGCAGGCTCGATCAGCCCGCGCAGGCAGGCTTCGCCCGGCTGAGCCGGTAGCTTCAGCCGGGCGTGGGGGCCTGGCGACTTTGCAACCGCCATGTGTGGGCTTGTTTGAGGGCTGAGGGCTGAGGGCTGAGGGCTGAGGGCTGAGGGCAGTGGTCAACGGCTGTACGCATGACTTTTCTGCAATCAATAATCGCCCTACGGCCCACACAACTCCAGCCCAAGGGCGGGGCGAGTCGGCGGAATGGCGAGACGCCCCTCGGCGGCCCAAGTCGCAGCGACGTTGAGTTGCGTCAGCCCCACCACGCCCACCGAAAGACTGAGCCGTCGCCCGTCAGGGCTGAGTGCCGCAGGACTCGCTAGGGTGAGCGTCGTCGCCCCCGGCGGCAGCAGGAGCCGCAGGGTGATCGCCCGGTCGTATGGGGCCGCAGGTACCTCAAGGTGGGCCAACCGCACATCATTCTGCCAAAGCTCTAGGGGCCGGGGTTGCCCGTAGGCCGTGACTTGGAGCGACAAGGCTACTGCCGTCGGCTCACGGGCCAACAGTGTCAGCTCGGCGCGCTCGCCCATCCAGCGCCAACGACGCGCCCCTGCCTGCTCAAGCTCATACCAGCCCGCCCCAAGGACGGGCACTGGCGCAGCGGCGGTCGGCTCTACCGCGTAGATCGCCCGCGTCGCGCTTGCACTGAATAGACGAATGCCAGGGTCGCTGAGCCACTTGCGGAGTACGGCTTGCTCGCCCCGTGGCAACTCCGTCAGGTCGAGGGCCACAAAGCGTACCCCCAGACTGGCAAGTTCCGCAGCGGCGTGCAGGGGAATGATGTCGGGCGAGGGAGCCACGCCGTGCCAGAGGGCGCGGGTGACTGACGGGAAGCTAGTCAGAGCGTAGGGAGGCAGGCGTGCGAGGTAGCCGCCCATCAGGGGTCGCCCGTGACAAAGCTGGTTGAGTAGGCTACGGCTGTCGTTGAGGCGCGGCGGCAGTTCAAGCACCGCCCCCGGCACGGGGTCAGTGTTGAGAGGCACGTTTTCGGGGGCGGCCCGCAGGGGCATAAGCGGCCAAGGCGTGACCAGATTTTCGCCCAGGATGAGGGCGATGAGCAACCACGCGCTGATCGCCCGCCGCTTTTGGCCCTGTTGCGCTCGATCTGGTTGGTGGACGACCAACCCAGGCGGGTTTCCCCAATGGGTCAACGCATCAAGGCCCAGCGCGACTAAAGCCGCCACAGGCACGAGCAACAGGGCGACAAAGACGGCAGGACGGCTGCTGTTACGAAAGACGGTCAGCAGATCGAGCGCAAGAAACGGGCCGGGCATGAGATAGGTGGCAGCAGTGAGTTGCAGTTGCGGCCCCATCGCCAGCAGCAGGCAGAGGCCCGCCAAAAGCGCCCACGGCCACGCTGCCGCCCACCGCCGCCAGAGAGCGAGCGCGCAGAGGAGCATGACGCCCAACCCCATACCGGCCCCTGCTTCCGTACCAAAGGGGTGCTGAGTCTGCTGCCATGCAGCGACCGCCGCCCCCCATAGCGGGTGGCGGCTGTTCGGCACCACCAGATCTACCAGGGCGACGGCGTGGTAGACCTGGCGGGCGTACCAGTCTTCAAGAGCCACGTTGCCGATGCCGCCCGCTAATAAGATGACGGGCAAAAGCAGCGCCGCCCAGACGAGGCCGACGCCTGCACCTGCAACGAGGGTCGCCCTACGCTGGCCCCGTGGCGCAAGCAGGACGGCCAACCCGCCGTGGGCGGCGGTGTAGACCGCCGCGTAGAGACCGTGGTATTGGCTGGCGAGTGTCGTGACGAAGAGGGTGAGACCAGCGACGGCCACGCTGCCCAGCGTGCGTCGGCTCAGCGCCCGCAGCAACAGCAGCGCGTAGAGCGCCAGCCAATGCGTTGCCGCAAGTTCCAGTGCGCCGCCCCAGACCCGTTGGAGGTGATAGGGCGTAAAGGCAAAGACGAAGCCTGCGAGCAGCGCCGCCTGCCGATGCGCGCCAAGCGCACGCCCGATTCGGTAGGCCCAGAAGCCGCCGAGACCAAAGGCGAGAATGATCAGCGTGTTGAAGGCGACGACTGGCCCGGCGAGAGCGAGTACCGGCCAGACACTGAGGGCATTGGGCAGGCTGAGCGTCTGGTAGAAAAGGTTTAGGCTCAGGGGATAGAAGAGTTGCCCCGTAACAAAGGGATTGTCCCCGCGTACCAGGCTCGTGTAAGCCCACCAGAGGTTCCAGACGCCCTGGCCGGTATCAACCGGCATTGTGCCTACCTGGATCGCCCCGTCGCCCATATGCAGAACCAGCGGCCATGTGAAGCCGACGCCGAGCAACAGGTAGCCGATAAACACCCCGAGTTGCCACGCCCACGCTTCAGGCGGAGCCTCGGCGGCTAGTGGGGTCGTGCTGACGATGTGTTGTGTGGGTTTCAGGGGGTTAGGGTTTCAGGGGTTAGGGGTCGGGGGTTAGGGGTCGGGGGTCAGGTAGCCACAAACCTTGTCCAAGGCATGTTTCAATCCAGCTTGACAGTTTGGGCCTCGCGCCACTAGTACTCCAACCGAGCAAATTTGATGGGTCGAGGCGGCTCGCGAGCCGCCTCGACGGCCTTCGGACAACCCATCAGAATAACTCGGACGGTGTACTAGGGTGAGTACGGTGGGTGGGGCAGCATCCTCGCTGGCTTCGACAAGCTCAGCCAGCGAGGATGCTGCCTGAGCTTGTCGAAGGCA
>CAIRDL010000896.1 GCA_903877345.1 uncultured Oscillochloris sp.
CGGAGTGAGTTGGTGCTGATCCGCATCAAGCTGGCCCAAAAGCACCTGTTGCACCGTCAGACCCTGGAGCATCTGGCGTACCTCGGGGGCAGCCAAAAGCGCTTCTGGCCCGGAGCGGGGCGCAAGCGCGGCGGCCAAGGCAGGCCAAAGCTGCTCGTCAGGCATTAGCGCCCGATAGGCTGGCGCGTCGAGCCGCAGTTCCGCCACCAAACTGACAGCAAGGCGGGCGACAAACGCCTGTTGCACCTCGGCTTCAACCAAACTGCCGAGGTTGTAATTGTGGTCGCTGAGTTGGGCAAGCACCAAGGCGGCGCGATCCACCAACTCGGGGTCGCAGATGAGGCGGGCGCGATATTGGTTGCCCTCGGCCCACGTCAACAGAGCGACCGCCCCCTGCTCGCCAGCAACGACTAGGAAAGGCGCACCGCCAAAGGCATCGGTCAGCATAACGACATTATCGTGAGGGCGCTGGCCGACGCCAAGGGTACCCCCAACAAAGCAACACGCCTGGAGGTCTGAGGGGCGATTCCGCAGTAGCAGCGCGGCAAGCGTGCGAACCTGCTCAAGGCCGATCAGACAGCCCGTGCCCGCAGGCATACCCAGCAGAGCGGACAGCGAGAAAGTGGCGGCGGCACTGGTCATAGTACGTGCTCCTGGGAGGAATCTAGAGCGCAGGCCATCCTCAAATGGAAACAGAAGCGCGGCTTGCGGTGCGAGCAGACGCGGCTACGCGCTTAGGCAGTACGGATCAGTTCGGCGATCTGATTGACGACTTGGCGCAGGGCACCTCTTAGGAACGTGCCGCTCGGAATACGCGCTTGCAACTCGGGCCGATCCTGGAACGCCCTGCCGCCATAGACAAAGACCGGACGCGGCGGGGCAAACTGATCGAGCATATTGCCGACCTCAATCAGATTATTCGCCGCCTGCACCGTACTCGCCGAAAGCACCAGCGCTTGCGGGCGTAGTTGCTCGACCATATCCTCAATCGTCGAGTTCGGCACATTCTGGCCGAGGTAGACCACCCGAAAGCCGTTCCAGCGCAGGAAGAGCGAGAGCATAATCGCGCCAATTTCGTGCAGTTCACCCTGCGCGCAACAGACAATCGCCAACGACCCGGCGGCGGTCTCTGCCGAGGCATTGAAGAGGTTGAGCAGTTTCGTCTGCACAAACCGGCTGGCGAAGTGTTCGGAGGCCACGGTGATTTCGCCACGGTGCCAGCCTTCGCCAACGTCAATTTGCAAGGGTGCCAAGAGTTCAACGCAGATGGCTTCGGGAGGATAATGGGCGCAAACCTCACTCCACACCTGCTCGGCGACAGTTTGGTTATAGGCGACCAGTGCCGTCAGTAGGCGCTGCCGGAACACTAACCAGCTTGGATGCGCCTCAGTCGAGAGTGGCGTTGCGGCATGGGTCGGGGCCAAACTGCTTGGGCGCGCACCAGAGGCGGGGCGCATCCAGCTTGGCAAGCCAAAGCCAGAAGTCGCATCGGCGTTGTCGGCGGCGGGCGCAGCGGCGGATGGCGTGGCGGGGGTGGCCCCGGCCCAAGGCGGCGGAGCGGCACCGGCCCAAGTGGACGCTGGCGGTGCAGCATCGGCCCAAGCAGAAGCGGGCGGAGGTGCCACTGGGGTAGATAGCGCAGGGCGAGGCGGTGGCGCGGCACTGGCCCAAGCGGGCGCACCACCGGCCCAAGGGGCGGACGGGGGCGGGCTGGGGGCTACTGGCGGCGAGGCGGTCGCGGCGGGGCCGCTGAACGCAGGGGCGGACGGAGCCTGATCTTGGAGCAGTTGATCGAGGAGGCTCGCCACGCCGACCACACCACCTGCGGTCGGCGATCCCTCGGGATCGGGGTCGGCCTGACCCACGAGCAAGACGCCCCAAGGCACGCCAGCCCGGAACAGTGGCACTGCCGCCACCGACTGGGCCTCGGGCAACAGCGCCTGTTCAGGGTCGGAAGGCGTGAGCGGCATCATCGCCAAATGGCGCTGGCTGAGCGCCTGACCGGCGATACCCTCGTGGGCGGGTTGGGCCGGGGGCTGATCACCGCTCCAAGCGAAGGGAAGCAATTGCGACCCATCGTAGCGATAGATGATTTCGCCAGTGGAGGCGTAGTACTGGCGCAACACATCAAGGACGCGGGGAAGCAGCAGTTCAATGGCGCGGCTAGGCTCGGACAGCAGGCTATGGAAGGCGGGCAGTTCAGCGAGACAACTGAGCAGATTATGGCGGTCATGCTCGGGATGGGTTGCGAGGGCGTAAGCAAGCCGCGCCCAAGTAGCGTGGTTCGCAATGCTGTCGCGCTCCACAATGGCAGGAGCGGCAACCCCACGGGCGAGGCTGAGCAACAGATTAGCGCGGCTCACAATCCGATCATCGGCAGTCATCACGCCATCAAAGAGCACCCGTCGCTCAGCCCCGCCACTGCGATCCGCCAGCGGACGGGCGATCAGCGCACCCCAGAAGGTGGGGCTATCGGCGACCAAGAACCACTCCTGGCTAAGGGCCGTCCCCTTGGCGACAGGGACAAACTGCACATTTGGCAGCGCGGGCGGCTCGGCGTCGGCCTCACCGTAGACGGTAACGCTGTGGCAGAGTGGGGCGAGTTGGGCGATCCGAGCCTGGTGCAAGCGAAACAGCGAGAAGCGCATCGTGCCCAGTGCGAGGTTGACGGTATGGCCCTGTGCTTGGGCCATATGCTCAAGCTGCCGGTTCAGGACGATCAGCACATCGGCGGGTTGGCGCCAGCGGCGGGCGTCGGGGATATTACCGAGCAGCTTGTAGAGGGACGGCCCGGCACCCCGGGGGATAAGCGCTGAGGCTGTCGCAGGTTGGATCATAACGTGTTTCTCCCACACTCAAGCCAGCACACGGAAGGGGTTTCGCGCAACTCATGCCTATACGATACCTGAAATTCGGACAGTACCCGCGTATTATAAGCCCTTATAGTTACCAAAGCTACCAAGGGGACGATAGGCCCTTCTCTCCTGCCTTGACGTGTGACCAACCTGCGTGGGGCTGCATCAGGATGCGTGATCTGTGCAGCGCCCTGACCGATCGCACATTACGATGGGACAATTGAAAAGATCCGCTGCCCTCAGAAAAAGAATCAGGAAAGGAGTTCAGGCTTCAGTCGGCTAAAGCTTAGACTCCCGACTCCCTTTCACTCCTTGGATCGGGGTGCTACACAAGAGCATCAGGTGGGTTTCGCGGTCAGAAGCAAGCCGATGCCAAGCACGTAGGCCCCAAGGGGTGAGATATATCACCCCTAGCGGTGATATTCATCACAACCCCGCTCTGCTATAGTGGGCAGCATCCCACCACGTACAGTTTTGAGTCGCACTAAAGATAATGGCAGCGGAGCCTGAGGAGGGTCATGTGATTGTCACTACGGCTGATCTGTTTCGTATCGCGTACGGTCGCTTTGCCGTCGGAGCCTACAACATCAACAACATGGAGCAGGCGTTGGGCTTGTTCCGTGGCAACTTGGAGGCCCAGGCTCCTTTCATCATTCAGATCAGCAAAGGTGCCCGCAAGTACGCGGGCATTCCGATGCTTGAGGGCATCATCCGCGCTGCTGAGCGTATGTTTCCCGAGGCGGTCTTCGCTGTTCACCTCGACCACGGCGACGAGGCGACCTGTTACGACTGTATCGACTCGGGCTTTTACTCGTCGGTGATGATTGACGCCTCGCACGCCGAGTTCGCCGAGAATGTGGCGATTACGCGCCGTGTGGTTGAGCGTGCCCACGCGAAGGGCATTTCGGTTGAGGCGGAACTGGGCAAGTTGGGCGGTGTCGAGGAGGATATTTCGGTTGACGCCAAGCACTCCCTGCTGACCGACGCCGCTGAGGCTAAGCTCTTCATTGAGCAGACCGGCTGCGATAGTCTGGCGGTGGCGATTGGCACCAGCCACGGGGCGTATAAGTTCAGTGGTAACCAGGGTCTGCACTTCGACCGCTGCGCCGACATCCAGCGCGCCATTCCTGGCGTGCCGTTGGTGATGCACGGCTCCAGTTCGGTACCCCGCGAGGAAGTCGAGCGGATTAACGCCGCTGGTGGCGCGATTGACTCTTCCGCCTCTGGTGTGAACGAGGATGAGTTCGCCCGTGCTGTGCCCCTCGGCGTCACCAAGGTCAATATTGACACTGACGGACGGTTGGTGTGGACTCGCGTGAACCGCGAGTATTTCCGCGATAAGCCCGCCGAGTTCGACTTCCGCAAACCTGGCGAAATCCTCGTGCGCGAGTATGCCCGCTTTATCGCCCACAAGGC
>CAIRDL010000897.1 GCA_903877345.1 uncultured Oscillochloris sp.
CCAGGGGTGCCGTTCATCGCGACGTTATGCCCACCGGCGGCGGCTACCTCCAGCGCCCGCTTGACATGCTCCTGCCCCTTAATGTCCTGAAAATCCACAGGGAAGGCGGGTTCTGCGGCATGCGTGTTCGGCCTCGGTGCATACGGCGTCAGGAGCGATTCGTGGCTGAGATGGGCGGCGAGGGCGGCGAGGGTGGGCACTGGAATGACGGTGAGGCCGACCATCAGGGCGGCCTCGGCGGCATCTTCAGCCGGCACGTAGACGGTGGTCATGCCGTGGCTGCGGGCGACCGCCACCATCGGCAGCACCCCGTCGGTATGGCGTAGCGTGCCGTCTAGCCCCAGTTCGCCGACGAAGGCGGCCTCTGCCGTGTCACCCGCGACTTGCTCTGAGGCGATGAGCAACCCGATTGCGATGGGCAGATCATAGGCTGGGCCAGCCTTCGGCAAATCGGCAGGCGCGAGATTGACGGTCAGCCGTTTGAAGGGGAAACTCAGGCCCGAGTTGCGGATGGCAGCCCGCACCCGCTCGCGGCTCTCTTGCACCGCCGCGTCTCCCAGCCCGACCACGGCGAAAGCGGGCAGACCCTGCGCGATGTCCACCTCCACCTCGACCAGCACGCCCTCTAGGCCGATGACAGCACATGTATAGACTTTGGCGATCATATTTCACCCCACCTTGTACACCCAACGCTCTGCTAGGTGTACCGCATCGGGCGGGGTGAGGATACGGCAGGCCGTAGGCGCGGTTTTGAGTTGCGGCGGAAACTGCGCCGACGAACCGTACAGCCGGGAGCGACGTTGCACCTTGGCAGAACACACAACGCAATACACGCTATAATGAGGCAGCGACGCGGGCACAGGCGACACGAAGACTCTGTTTCGCTGTAGAAAGCGAGACCCGATGGATACCCTGCCACTAGAGACCCTAGAACCTTTGAACCAAGCAACCCTGGAACAGCTACGCGCCGAAAATCAGTTCCTACGCGCCCAGCACACCGCCATGATGGCGCGGGCTGAAGTGACGGCGTTGATCGCCGAGTTCGATACCTACGGGCAGCCGATCTGGTTCGATGCCGTCAGCGATGCTATTTTCGTCACCGATTTCAACTTGCAGATTCAGCACTGGAACCGGGCTGCTGAGCAGATCTACGGTTGGCCGCGCACGGAGGTGATCGGTCGCCCGGTCATGGAACTTATCCCGGCGCTACACCATGTTGATGGGCAGAGTAATACGTCGCTCTTGCATACCGTAATGACCACGGGCGCTTGGCGCGGCGAGATTGTGCAGCACACCCGCACTGGGCGTGAGGTCGTGATCGAGTCCTCGATGCGGGCGCTGATTGACGATCAGAGCCTCGTGGTCGGTTACATTGCGATCAATCGCGACATCACGGCGCGGAAGCAGGCCGAAGCGGCCCTGCGTGAGAGCGAAACCCGTTTGCACCTGCTCGCCGAGCATGCCCACGATATGATCTTCCGCTACCGCCTCGCACCGACCCTGACATTGGAATATATCAGCCCGGTCGTCGAGCAATTAACGGGTTATTCCCGTGAGGTGTTCTACGCCGACCCTGAACTTAGCCTCCGCTTAGTCTTCCCTGAGGACGTATCCTCGACCTCATATGTCTTTACTCCTAACGCCGTTCCAGAGCAACCGATTGTCCTGCGCTGGTATCACAAGGACGGCACGCCCCGTTGGGCCGAGTTGTATAGCTGGATGGTCTCTGATGAGAACGGGCAACCGTTGACCGTTGATGGAATCGTCCGCGACATCACCGAGCGCAAACAGGCTGAGGCGGAACTTCGCGCTTCGGCGGAACAACTCCAGAGCCTCTCGCGCCGTTTGGTGGAGGCCCACGAGCGCGAACGGCGGCACATCGCCCGTGAATTGCACGACGAGGTCGGCCAAGTGCTTACAGGACTCAAGCTGACCTTGGCCGTCGCCGCCACTGGGGCACCCGCAGCCCTTGCCATGACCCTCGAAAGCGCCCAGATGACGATGAATGAGTTACTAGGGCGGGTGCGCTCCCTCTCGCTCGATCTGCGCCCGGCCTTACTTGATGACCTGGGCCTGTTGCCCGCCCTTGTCTGGTACCTTGAACGCTACACCTCGCGCACCGGCGTGCAAGTTGATCTGCGCCACGAAGGCGTTAGCCGCCGCTTTCCCGCCGAGGTGGAGACCGTCGCCTACCGCATTGTCCAGGAGGCGCTCACCAATGTGGCGCGTCACGCCGGCGTACCTAATGCCACGGTGCGTCTGCTTGCCGACGTGACGCGCCTGATGCTGCGTGTGGATGACGGCGGGCGCGGCTTCGATCCGGCGGTGGCCTTGGCGGCGCAGAAAACCGGCGGGCTGAGCGGGATGCACGAACGGGTGCAACTCATTGGTGGGGTGCTTACGATGGAATCGACACCGGGCAACGGCACGCAGATCATTGCCGAATTACCTCTACCAAGTACGGAGCCAAATCTATGACCTCTTTGGTGCTTATTGATGATCACCCGATGGTGCGTAGTGGCCTCCGCGCTACCCTCGGTGCCGAGCTAGACTGGCAAGTCATAGGCGAGGCCGCCGATGGTGTCGCGGGTCTCGCCCTCGCCCTCCGGCTTTGCCCCGATGTCTTGGTGGTCGATCTCCAAATGCCTGGTCTGAACGGCCTGGAGGTACTCCGCCAAGTTCGCGTCGGTACGCCCACCACCCGCGTCATTATCTTTTCCATGCACGCCGAGGATACCTACGTCCACGAAGCACTGGAGGCCGGGGCCTCTGGTTATGTGTTGAAAGACGCCGACGCGGTTGATCTCGTCCACGCCATCCGCATGGCACTGCGGGGCGGGCGTTACCTCAGCCCGGCCCTGACGGAGCGCACGATCAGCGCGTACCTGCATCAGTCCGCTGCCGAGCAGCGCGTGGATTGGGCTGAGATGCTGACCGCCCGTGAGCGCCAGGTGCTTGTTCTTGCCGCCCAAGGCTTTGGCAATACCGAGATTGGCGACCGCCTGGCGATGAGTCCGCGTACCGCTGAGACGCACCGCACCAACTTGTTGCGCAAGCTTGGGCTGAAAAGCCAGGCCGACTTGGTGCATTTCGCCCGCGAGCGTGGCTTGCTCAACGCGCAAAGCTAGGTTCTGGAGGGACACACCACTTTCCACAACCCATCCCCCGCGTCTCCATCAAGGCTCCATATTCTTCATCTATAGTGAGGGAGGAACTGAAACCGCCCGGAGTGTCCAGGCGGAAAGCACAAGAAGTGAACGACACCATGCAACGCACCCTCGGTTTTCTCGCTGCCGGCTTGGCCGGAGCGCTCATCGCCTTACTCGCCCTGACGTTTGCCACCGGCACCTTTGCTCAGGGGCCGAACGGGCAACCCGCCCAAGCCACGCCTAGCGCTGGCACGATGCCTGGCCGTGGGCCGATGATGGGCCGTGGGCAGTTCGGTGGCCCAGAAGAGTCGCTAGTCGGGATGGCCGCCGCCGAACTCAAGCTCACCCAGGCCGAACTGATCGCTAAACTTGGCACCGATGGCACCATCGCGGCGGCGCTCACCGCTGGTGGCATTGACCCCGCCGCCTTCATTGACCGCTTTGTCGCTTCACGGGCCGCTCGGCTTGACGCCGCCGTGGCTGCTGGTACGCTGACCCGCGCCCAGGCCGATGCTCAACTGGCGAACGCTCGGGCGATGGCGACTACACGGATCAACCAGCCCTTCACCGTCCGTGGCCCTGGCGGCCAGGGTGCCGGTGCCGGAACTGGGGCCGGTCAGAGCTTTGCAGACGCGGATGGCGATGGGGTTTGTGACCAAATGCCCGCTGGTGGTCAGGGTGGTCAGGGCCATATGGGTGGCGGACGCGGCCCCCGTCGGTAGGCTCAGACAGGGTTGTAGCGTAAAAGGGCGTCAAGGCTTCAGCCGACTGAAGCCTTGACGCCCCTTCACGGTTCCGGGCAGATGGCTCACGCTCATCTGGCGCTACTGAGCACATACGTGATGATGCTCTGTTGCGCCACGCTGGTTCCTGGTGCTACCCCCTGGCAGATGATGTGATCCTTTTTGGCAGTGATCATCAGATCGCTACTGACACCAAGCGACGCACACGACGGCTGCGGTTCACCGATTCGCAGGCCAACCTGCTCAAGTTTTTTGGCCGCATCCTTCGGGGTCATGTTGCGGATGTCCGGCACCACCACAGAGGGTACGGTCGTTGGCGCGGCGGTGGACATGGTCGTTGGCGCGGCGGTGGGCGTGACTTGGCTTACCAAAGCTTCCCGCGTCGGCGCAGGTACACCCGCTGAGGTCACGCTCGTTGGTGTAGCAGGCGGGCTGCTCGCGGTCGGTGCAGGGAGCAAGTACAGCACAATGCTCGTAGCGACTAAGGCTAGGCCGACGAGACCGGCACCGATCCGGCCACCCCGGCTTAGCCCATTTTTGATCTCGATGATCTTGAACTCAAGGCCCAACCCAATCCCAAGCGCGATCACCCCAATGAGGAACATGACGTTCGGTAGGGCACCACCGATAAAATCCATGCCAATGGCTCCCTGTTGCTTTCTGACCAAAGAGGCCCGTTGCCGCTACACCTATCCTATCCATGTCATGAAGGGGAGTCAAGGCTTCAGTCGGCTGAAGCCTTGACTCCCCTTCACGGTTCCGAGAGAATTGCTCTATGAACCGCCAGGCTAAACCATGCCCTCGGCTGCGCTCAGTGACAGCGCAGACAGTTATTCAGGTCGGCGCTATTCACCCCACGGTGTTCGGCGACCACGTTGGCCAGGGTATGGGCGTGACAGCCGTAGCAGGTGTAACTCTTGTAGTTACTTGAGTCAGGGTGGCAGGTCGCACACGGCACCGGCGTCCGACTGCCATGATTAAGCGGGAAGGCGGTGTGCTTGAAGACCGCTCCCGTCCAACGGCTAGTGCTGTGACAGGCGTTACAGTTCGTACCGAATTGGCCAAGGTGGACTTGCGGGTCGGCGTGGCAACTCACGCAGGCGGTGGGCGTGCCCTTGTAGACGTTGTTGACGTGGCAACTGGCGCAGGCGACTGTGACGTGGGCTCCCGTCAGCGGGAAGGCGGTTTGGTTGTGATTGAAGGTGACGCCCTTCCACGTGTCGGTCGTGTGACAAGCGGCGCAGTCAGTTCCGAATTGGCCGAGATGCACCTGCGGGTCGGCGTGACAATTTACACAGGCGGTGGGCGTGCCTTTGTAGACATGGTTGCCGTGACAATCGGCGCAGGCAACTTTAATGTGCACACCCGTCAGCGGGAAGGCGGTCTGGTTGTGGTCAAAAGTGGCACCTTCCCAGGTATTGACGCTGTGGCAGCCCGCACAGTCGGGGCCAAAAGCACCCTTGTGGACATCATCGGCTTGGTGGCAACTGAGACACGTCGCATCAAGACCCTTGAGACTCGCCGGGTCACGGGCCTGGGTGTGACAACTGACGCACGTCGCAGTGGCATGCTTGCCTTCCAGACGGAAGGCGAGGGTGTTGTGGTCGAAGCCAGTGTAGCGGTCTACGCCATCGTGACAGGCGATACAGTCAGTGCCAAAGTCGGCAACGTGACCGGTGACAAAATCAGCCTGATAGGCTGCGTGGCAGTCTTGACAGTAGCTGGCGGTAAAGCCATAAGCCCCCGACGGGTGCGGCGTTTTAGCCAGCCCTGGGTGACAATCGGCACAAGTGAAGGGCTGCCCGGCGGCGGTGGTCTGGTGAGCGGTGAGGGCAAACCCCAGCGCCGCGTGGTCGAAGTCTGCCATTGAGGAAGTGGTGAGCGACGCCGCCGCACCGCGATGCTCGCTGTGACAGGCGATACAGCCTTGGCTGGCGGGAATGATCCCGTGGAGCGAGGTCGGATCGGCTTGTTGGGCCTGAATATTGGTATGGCAAGTGAGGCAGTGGGTGTCCATCCCGTCCCCATCAAGAGGCGAGGAGTGACAAGCGCCGCAATCCCCGCCCAAGGCGGCGTGGGAGTTAACGCCGCCATAGGTGATGCCGGGGCTGGCGAGGGCGTTGAGCGGGCCGGGGCTGAACATACTGCCACCTGAGAGGAAGGCAGCCAGGAGAACACCGGCAAGGGCGACCAAGCCTGCCCCTAGACCGAAGGGCGTCAGGCAACCGAGATGACGCATCACGAACCTCCGCTCAGTGGTGCAGTGTCGCGTAGTAGATCGCGGCACCGATATGCACGAAGGAGAGCACGAAGAGGGCGACGCCGAGCGGAACGTGGACGGTGTGCCAAAGTGACATGAGGCGGCGAGCGGTGGCTAAAGCGCCCAATTGGCGTTGGAGCGTGATCTGCTCGTCGAGCAACGCCCCGGCCCGCCCCGCCGCTGCGGCATCAAGGCGGCGCAACACCTTGATGGCCCGCCGCAGCGCGGCGTGGTCGCGGTTGGCAATCAAGGTGCGCCCAAAAATCGAGGCGACGCCACCGGCTACGTTGGGCCGTGCCCCTTTGAGGATCACAATGGCATCGCCGATGGCACTCGCCGTGTCGGGTGATGTGCGCGCCAAGACAGCCAGTTCCTCCGACACAGCCTCCCGCCGTTGCTCCAGGCTGTCAAGCGTCACCTCGACGCCATCGAGGGTGCGCGGGATGGCCGTGTAGATGTAACGGCCCACGAAGCCGCTCAGCACTACCACCGCCATCAGCAGCGTTACGACCCCCGCCAGACCCTGGAATTGCCATGCGGTGTGCAGCAGCACCATGTAAGAGCCAACGATGCCCATCACGATATGCCACTGGAGCCAGTTGCTCAGACGGCCCAGCGCCCGACCACGGGCGCGCTTCCGCAGCGAATAAAGCGTTTCGGTGGCTAACATCAGCAGAAAGCCGATCACGCCCAGGCCGTGGCCGAAAAAATCGCTGGAGGCCAGGGTGCCCGAGCGGATGCGCCAGAGGTACAGGGCCGTCACCGCCCCCATCGCGACGATGGCGATCTCGAGTTCGTACGTCTGGTGCTGGGACGGGCGGGTGCTACCGGCGGTGGGGAGTTTAGCTACTCGGGCCATGCGCGGCCTCCCACTCAGTCCAGAAACGGTGGAGCAGGGCGAGCACATCTGCGCCGGGGGCCAACAATTCGGCACGCACCGCTGTCAGGTCAGCCTCCGCATCAATCATGCGTTGCAGGGGGCGCGAGAGGGTCTGGTCGCCAATGATGAGCGCACCACGGATCGTCTGTTCGCCGAGCAGCAGCCGCACCCGATTCACGTCGTGGCGTTCAACGACGACCCACGATGGCACAGTGGCGTGCCACGTTTCGCTATCACCACGGGCGATGGCGACCAGATCATCGTCGCTGCCGCTGCCCAAGGTGCCGATAATCGTGGTCGGCAAACCGGCAAGCAGTGTGACATTCGTCGCCACCGTGCGCCGGTACATCGTCGGCGTGCCTGCCATGTTCAGGGCAGCCGCCACCCCGTGCGCCCGCGCCGTCGGCCAAAGCGTGTCGAGGGTGGCGTGTCCCGTTCGCGCATCACGGACTTGGGCGACATCGCCGGCGGCGAAGATGTCGGGGACACTGGTTTTCAGATATTCGTCCGCGAGAATGCCCCGCTCCACCTTGAGTTCGGCGGTACGCGCCAGTTCGAGCCGTGGGCGCGTGCCAATCGCCACCGCCAAGATTTTACAAGGAATCTGCGTGCCGTCCGCTGTTTCAACAGCGGTGAGCCGCCCACGGGTGCCGATGGCCTGTTGTATGCGCGTGTGATAGTGCAGTTCAATGCCATCGGCCTGCAACCGCTCCTCGACCAGTTGCGACTCCTCGGCATCGAGCATATTGGCCCAGTAGCGTGCCCCGCGCAAGAGATAGTGGACGTGGCAGCCACGAGCGTGCAGACCCTCGGCCAACTCCAGGGCGGTAATGCCGCCACCCACGACGACCGCGTGCGTCCCCCGGCGGGCGCGCTGCACCAGGCGGCGGGTTTCGTCAAAAGTGTCGAGCGTCACCACGCCGTCGAGGTCGCCACCGGGAAAATCGGGCGCGGCGGCACGCGCACCCGTCGCCAGGAGCAAACGGTCGTAAGGCAGCGTGCGGTGATCAGCGAGGACAACGCGGTGGGCCTGGGCGTCAATCCGTTCGACGTGGGCCTGCACCCAGGTGAGATTGAGGTCGCGGAGTTCAGCGGGCGAACGGGGGAAGAGTTGCTCCGCCGGGATGACCCCACTTAGGAAATAGGCCAGACCGGGGCGGGAGTAGAAACCAGCGGGGTCTTCGCTGATGAGGGTAACGGACGCTCCGGGGACGCGGGCGCGCAACGTTTCGGCGGCAGCGATGCCCGCAACCCCGGAGCCGACAATGACGTAGTCGTTAGCCATGACAAGCTCATCTCCTCATGTGGGCTGCCCAATGGGCGCGAAGGCCAGCGCGCCACGGGGACAACGCGCCACACACTGGCCGCACGTAAGGCACTGACTATCAATAATGGGCGCACCTCGCCAAACATAAGCACGCACATCAAGACCCAAGGGGCAATTATAGGAGCAAATCCCACATTGCACGCAGCGTGGCGGGTCTGGCACCACATGCCCCGTGGCTAATACCGCCGCCCGGGTGAGATCAAAAGCGAGTGAGTTGCGATCTATGCTCATAGGAAAAACCTCTTTTTGGCAATCTCTGACTAATTGCAACGGTTGACCACAGACCGCCGACCACCGTCGGAAGCGGTCAGCCGTCAGCGGTCAAAAACCACTAGGGATTCCCGGTAAGACAAGGTTCGTGGCTGCTTTACAGTTTGGGTACACGCAAGGCGTTCTGCTGCGCTCGACCTGAAACCTGAAACCTGGCCGCTGAAACCTTGTCTAAGCTATTCTAGCCTTCTAGGTCAAGCATA
>CAIRDL010000898.1 GCA_903877345.1 uncultured Oscillochloris sp.
CCCATCCCGAACCGGGTCGTGAAACGCCGCAGCGCCGATGCTACTGGGGCTTGAGCCCTGGGAACGTAGGTCCACGCACGCACACCAACACTCCAAAGCTCCCACCGAGAAATCAGTGGGAGCTTTGTTGCGTCTCGCGGGAACCTCGCATGTGGGCAGGGACGCCCGCGCTTCCAGGTATGCGCGATGCGCCAAACATCTTTAACCGATGAGGTGTACCCTTTGCTACCCACACAACATACTTTTCCGATAGAGACCGTGCTGGCCCGTCTTGCCGCGACGATGCCGCATTACCCACAGCCCTTGATTGACCAACTGGGCGATGCGGGAGCCGCGCCTTTTCGCATCTTGATCGCCACCATCCTGAGTCTTCGCACGAAAGACACCCTTACGGCGGTGGTCGCGCCCCGCCTCTTCGCGGTTGCCGCCACGCCCGCCGCGCTGCTCGCTTTGGGCGAAGCACACCTCGCCACTTTGATTTACCCCGTGGGCTTTTACCGCACCAAAGCCCACCACATCAGCGCACTCAGCCGGATTCTGTTGGCGCAGTACGACGGTCAAGTGCCTGCCGACCTTGCGGCGCTGTTGGCGCTGCCCGGCGTCGGACGCAAGACGGCGAACTTAGTGCTGACGGCAGGCTTCGGTCTGCCCGGCATCTGTGTAGACACCCACGTTCATCGTATCTGTAACCGTTGGGGCTATGTGCAAACCCGCAATCCCGACGCGACCGAGTTGGCCCTGCGGGCGTGTCTGCCCAGGCAGTACTGGCTGACGATCAATAATCTGCTCGTTACCTTGGGCCAACAGCTTTGCCATCCCACTTCGCCGAAGTGTTCCGCCTGCCCGGTCGCGGCGCACTGTCCCCAGGTGGGCGTCACGCGGCGAAGGTAGACCCTGATTTGACGCATCAGCTCAGGCGCGTTATAATCCGCCTGTTGTTTACGGGGCGTAGCGCAGACCGGTAGCGCACCTGAATGGGGTTCAGGAGGTCGGAGGTTCAAATCCTCTCGCCCCGACCAAAAAGGGCAGCACGTCTGTCACGCAACGGCTTACCGATGAAAATTGGTAGGCCGTTGCTTTTTTAGGGAAGCGGATCTTTTTAACTGGTGAGGCGTGACCCGTGAGGCGTGACCCGTGATCAGTCAGGGCGCGGCCCAATCACGGATCACGCATCACGCAAGGGGTATGGACGCGCCTCTAGGTACTTCAAATTCAGACTAAAGACTGGCTGAGTGACCTATTCCCTTGCGGCTCTTTGGAATGGTACATTGTCTCTAGATTCTTTCAAAACCTGGGAGATGACTGTGCATAAACCATACGTAGCTTTCTTCGTCGGCACCCCAACCCCCCAAGAGCAGGCGCTTCTCCAAAGCACGCAGTTGTTGGTTGATTTTGAAGTGGTTGCCAAGACGGAAACAGCAACCATGCAGGTGCGGCAAACCTGCCCCGATTATGTCATGCTGCCCCTTACCTACGCTGATAAGCTCGTGCTCCAGCTTTTCCATGAGTTGCGGCAAGATGGCCGCATCTGTGTCGTGGTTTGGGGCGAGCAGACCCTGACGGCGTTTAGCGGGCGAGGTTATCGCTGGCGGAGGGAAGCCCCGAAAACGCTCTTTGGCTTCGAGCGGCTGATTGAGTGGGGCAAGTGGCCGTTGCCCGTCAACTATCGCCGGGTCGGCTTGGTGCGCCATGAGATGGCGACAGCGACCTATCCCGTCGCCGAACCCGTGCCAGGGCTAGGCTTCGCTGATGCGCTGCAACCTCGCTATGCTTAGACAAGGTTTCAGGTGCCGGGTGTCAGATTTCAGATCGAACGCCTCACGTCTTACAGGTCACGACGGAACCGTTAGGAAGATGCGCTATCCGGCTGAAGCCGCGACTCCACGCGATACCCCCGCTAGGCATGACTAGAGCTTGTCAGGCAGCCCCGTCCTGCCACTGTCCCGTGCGCCCCGCTTTCTAAACAGTACCTTCCGCATTCACCATGATCACGCCAGTAGAGGGCGATTGCCCCCGGCTTGCCGTTGCCCACCGTACGCAGGGTCGCGGTTCAGGATCGTGTATGATCCGGTAGGCGGCACCAAGACAACTGGCGAGGGCGACCATGACCATACACGAGTTAGCGTATCGCATCCGGGGCGGCGAACCGGTCGTTGGACCGATTACGGCGCTTGGAGCGAAGAATTTTGCCACCAAGGCGATGGTGGCGGCACTGTTGGGTGATACCCCGACGCAGTTGCACAACTGCCCGCCGATTGGCGATGTGACGATTACCCGCGAGATGTTGACCACCATTGGGGTTGTCGTGACGACGCAAGGCACTACGCTGACGATTGACCCAGCGCAGATCCGTTCGTCGGGGGTGCCAATCCCCGACTCGGGCAGCAACCGCATCCCCATCCTGTTGCTCGGCGCGTTGCTCCACCATTTCGATACCGTTTCCGTGCCGGTGCTTGGCGGTTGCAAGATCGGCGAACGTCCGGTGGACTTTCACCTGATGGCGATTGAACATTTCGGGGGCCACGTCGAGACGACCGCGACGGGCTATGTGGCGCGGCGACGCGGGCGGTTGCGGGGTACCCAGATCAAGCTGCCGTACCCGAGTGTGGGGGCCACTGAGACCTGTCTCTTTTTGGCGGTAACGGCGGAGGGGCGAAGTGTGATCGCGAATGCCGCGATTGAACCTGAGATTATTGAACTGATCACGATGCTGCGGGCGATGGGGGCCATCATCTTCACTTCGGCGGGGCGCGAGATCAAGATTGAGGGCGTACCGCAACTCCAGGGTACCTGTATGCCTATTCTCGGCGACCGGATCGAGGCCGCCTCGTGGGCATGTTTGGCGGGAGCCTCGGACGGCGACATTACGGTGGGTGGCATTAACCCCAATCATCTGGGCAACTTTCTGGCCTATTTCCAGCAAGTTGGCGGTGGCTTCGAGTTGCTTGACGAGCGAACGGTGCGCTTCTATCGTCGCCGACCGTTGCAACCCACCGTCGTCGAGACTGATGTCTATCCAGGTTTTTCGACCGACTGGCAGCAACCTTTTGCCATTCTGCTGACCCAAGCTAACGGGATTTCGATCATCCACGAGACGGTCTACGAGAACCGTTTCGGCTATCTGCGGGCGCTGAACGAGCTAGGGGCCAACACCCAACTCACCACCCACTGTCTGGGCGGGCTGCTTTGCCGCTACAGCGACAGGAATCACGAGCATAGCGCCATTGTGGTCGGCCCAACGCCGTTGCACGCTGACGGCACCGTGATTACCATTCCCGATCTGCGGGCGGGGTTGGCCTACATCATCGCGGCGGCCATTGCCCGGGGTACCTCGCTCATTCGGGGTGTTCACCTGCTCGAACGGGGCTACGGCGATGTGGTGCCGCGTCTGTCGCGCCTGAACCTGCACATCGAGCGGGTGCCGCTTTTGGATTGCGGATTGTAGCTTGCAGGTCTTGGCTTGCTGGCTTGCGCAGAGTCAGGTTCGCGCTGATAGGCGGCGGCTACAAGCTTAGGCATGGTTCAGAATCGGCAGGTTCAGCTTGATAGTTCGTAGTAGGAGCTTTAGCCCCAATACCTTTCAAATAAGGCCATGCCGCGCCGTCCACGAATAGATCGCGAAGATACGAATAGCGCAGTGCAGAGCCTTATTCGCGCATTCGTGACCTATTCGTAGATGACATCTGACGGCTTATTTGAAAGGTATTGGCTTTACTTTAGCCCCGTAATTGGCTTCTTAACGCGGCTCAAGCCGCTACTACGAACCGTACAGACGGTCAAGCTGGTTTGAACCATGCCTCAGATGGCAAAGGATGGTCTGCTTTGACTCGTGTGCAGAAGATTATTACGCTGGTGGTGCTGACTGGCTTGCTCGTGGGGGCCTTGCTCGCTCTGTCCGAAGGTTGGATGCGTTTCACGGCAGGCTTTGTCTACGCGGCCTTTGCGCGGGCGATCTTGGTGCTGCCTGAGCGTTAGGCGTCGGCCCCATTGCGATGGATCATGTCGGCCCCGGAAATGGGCAGCGTGAAGAAGAAGCGCGACCCTTGGCCCAACACACTTTCGGCCCAGATGTGGCCCCCGTGCAACTCGACCAACGCCTTGGTGATGCTCAGCCCTAGCCCTGTGCCGCCAATGCGCCGCGTGTTGGTGTTGTCCACCCGGTAGAAGCGCTCCCAGATACGCGGCAGATCTTCGGGGGCAATGCCGATCCCCTGGTCGTGAATGGCAATCCGCATCCAACGACCCACCGGGTGTTCCGGTGGCAAGTCGCCCGCTTGCGCCTCTTTAATCTCCAAGGTGAGTTGGTCGCCGTGAGGACTATATTTAAGCGCGTTGGTCAGCAGGTTGAAAATCACCTGCTTGATCTTGTCGCGGTCAATATGGACCGGCGGCAAGCTTGGTGGCACAGCCAAAAGCATCCGGTGGCGGGCCAATTGCGTGTTGAGTTGGGTCGTCAGTTCGGCCACGATGCTGTTGAGTGAGGTAGGCCACTGGTTTAGCTTGACTTTGCCCGCCTCGATGCGCGAGACGCTCAGCAGATCTTCGACCAGTTGCGAGAGCCGACTGGCTTCTGTGTAGACGGTTTGCGTGAACTGGATGCGCTCAGTTGCACTGAACTCGCGGTTCAGCAACAGTTCGGTGTAGCCTAGAATCGAGGTAAGGGGTGTGCGGAGTTCGTGGCTGACCGTCGAGACAAACTCGTTCTTCATCCGGTCGGCCTCGCCCTCGCGGGTCACGTCGGTAACGGCCCAGAGCCGCCCGCTGATCTGCTGCCGACTATCGCGAGTCGGCACCGAGAGGATCAGGAGTTCCTGGGTGGGCTTGCTCAGGCGCACCCGTTGGGCCTGGGTCTCGGCGGGGGTACGTTGGCCGCTGGTGCAAAACTCGGTGAGGCGGAGTGGATCCTGGAGGCGGGGCAGCAGGATTTCCACGAGGTCGAGGCTGACGTGGAAAGGGGTGCGACTGTGTTGGCCGTTCAACCCCCAGAGCGTCGTCCAAGCCGGGTTGACGCGCAGCACTTTGCCGTTGCTGTCGAGAAGCGCGAGGCCGGTGGGCAAGTAGGCGAAGACTTGGCCCAGATAATTCGCATTCTCCAGCGC
>CAIRDL010000899.1 GCA_903877345.1 uncultured Oscillochloris sp.
CTCAAGCCTGACATCGAAATGACGATGAAGGCTGACATCGCCCACCAGTTCTGGCACGGCAAAATTAACCTAATGGCCGCCCTGACGCGCCGCCAGATTATCGCCAAAGGCCCCATCCCCAAAATCCTCAGACTCCTGCCTGCGGTCGAACCAGCCTACGCGATGTACCCAAAGCTGTTACGCGAGCTTGGTCGCGCCGACCTAGCACTGAAGTAATCCTTCCCCCAAATTGCTAACTCGCCACGCCGTCGCCCTCCTTCTGCGGCGGCGTGACTGCCCAGAGATATGTCGCCCACTAGCAAGATGTACGATCAGGGCTCGCTCGATGCCCAGCACGACGAGCTTAACCCCTTCTACTACCAGCACTACTTTCACTACCGCCGAGGCTATGACGACACCCGCCGCCAGATGCGGGCCGCTACCCGTGGCCCCGTGTCGCTTCTGGCGCTAGCCCTCCCACTCGTTTTGGCATTGCTGCTTGGCGGGGGTTGGTGGCTACTGAGCCGTGCAGATGCGCCTGCCACCGCTCAAACCGTCGTCACGACGCCGTTGGCCCTGCTCAGTCCTAGTTCAGTGCCGACCCCACTAGCGCTAGGTGAACAGGCACGCATCGTCAACCTGAACGGGGCGCTTATGCTCACCCGCAAAACCCCCGGCTTAGGGGCCACTGTGGCCGTGCGCCTGCCTGAAGGGGCGCTGGTGACGTTGCGCGAAGGCCCGGTAGCCGCCGATGGCTACATGTGGTGGCGCGTCGAGGCCGTCGAAGGTACAGGTTGGGTACCCGAACGTTCGCCCGAGGGCCTTGTCTTTCTGGAACTGCGCCCTTAGGTATGTTCAATCCAGCTTGACCGTTTGGGCATATGTACCGCGTCCTGTTGCGGCAAATCTGCAAGCTGAAACATGCCTTGTTGCGTCTCCCCTTGTCACGCTTGACCCGGTAGCGGTAGCGCTTCCGGGCTATTTCTGCGCTCCGCACCCGCATTAAGGGGCACGGTTGCTTGCCTGTAGGCGCGGAAGCCTACGTGCTTTCACCGTGGATTATTGGCCTGATTGCGCCCGTAATTCCCTTGAAACTTGGAAGCCTGACCCATATAATAGGGCGTATCGCCCTCAACCGTCGCGCAAAGTTAAACGCCCGCGCATTCCTCCCCACCAAACGTTCCCGCGCTTGAACGATCTGTGTTGCCCAACCGACCACCCTACGTCGCACGTAGATTAAGGAGGGTCTCATGAGCCACGGCTGGTCTCGTAACGTTGGACGTGCCCTGCACCTTGTGTTCTTCCTCGCCCTGTTCGTCGCCCTAGCCGCCACGGATGCCCCCAATGCCCAAGCTCGTTCCACCGGCACGAGCCGCCCCTCGACCGCGCCCCCAGTCAACGTTGCCGCTACCTATCTCTTCGTCGAGTGCCCTGATCTGGTTGCCGTCACCAAAGAGGTTCGCTTCGCCTATGTGCAACTCGACGGCAACGCGGCGGTACGTTCGGCGACTACCGCCAATCGTGGCCTGATTGTCGCGAACAATGTGCCGGTCGTCGCCCTCTCGCGGCTGAGCTTCGACTTCTCTGAGAACGCGCTCTATCGCTTCATCCTGAGTGATGGCAGCTACGTTGACATCGTAGTCGAGCCAAGTTACTGGTCGGTTGACCGCCGCAACAGTGTCCTCTACACCGGGCTGTCGTGCTAACGGGTACCGCCGCTGCTTCATCACGACGCCTACGAAGTTCGCACAGGCCGAACCGCTTTTTTTGACGAGGAGTCCACTTATGCGTGGTCGCTCGCTGTTCTTCTTGACCACTGTGTTGCTCGCACTCGCCCTGACTGCCTGTAATACCCCCGCCGCCCCGCCGCCCACGCCCACCCCGCCCGCTAACGCTGCCGCGATTGTTGAAGCGGCGAGCAAGGCGATGCTGGCGCTCACCAAGTATCAGGCCACGACCGCGATGGAACTGACCGGCGCTGGTGGTGGAAATGTGACCCTCAAGGTGCTCCTGCGCGGTTCCATTGTTGCCCCTGAAACCCCCGATCAGCAGTTGCGCTTTAAGGGCGAGGTCACTGCCTCAACGCTGACGGCGCTCCCGGTCGGCACCGTCGCGGTCGTTGGCCCCACCAACATGATCTACGACCCGGTGCAGAAAGTCGCCATCCAGGGTGCCACCGGGGTGGGCGGCTCTGAGTTGTACAATCTCTTCCTCGGCAGCCAAGTGCGTGTCGCGACGCTGCTCCAGCCGGTGTTGGCGAGTGCCACCCTGGCGGGCGAAGAGACCGTCGGCGCGTATCAGACCTGGAAACTCACGCTGGCCCCCAAGCCGGAAGCCGCCGCCGCCTCGTTGCTTGGCGATGGTGCCCAAGGTACGGCTTGGATTGATAAGGCCACCAACCTGCCGGTGAAATTCAACTACCAAGACAAGGATGTCGGCATCACCTGGACGGCCAGCAATGTTGACATCACTACCGCCATCACGGATGAGCAACTGACCTTCACGCCGCCCGCTGGCACCCAAGTTGTTGACGGGGCCGCTCCCAATCAGACCGTCGCGGTCGCCACGGTTGAGGAGGCGAGTACCAAGGCTGGCTTCAAGCCCCTGCTGCCAAGCTACCTGCCCGCCGGGTTGCCGACTAGCGCCAGCAAAATTGCCGTTCGCACCGTACCGCCCCTCGGCAATATCATCGAATTGAGCTACGGCGTGCAGAGCGCTGCCCCAGCCTCGACGCCCTTCCCAGGGATGGATAATCTTAACCCGCTGGTGACCAAGGGTATTGCCGTCCAGGCGCTCAAGGGGACGGTGAATCTGCCCACCAATTGGCCCACAAGTGCCGTCATTACCGATGCGAAGGTGCATGGGCAACCCTCCGTTGAGGTGGTGCTTAGTGAGAACCAGGCGATTATTACGTGGCAAGAGGGCGGTGTCTTTTACACCGTGCGTAGTAATGGTTTTAACATCGCTGAGGTTCGTAAAGTCGCCGAAAGTCTGAAGTAGCCCCACGCCCGCGCTCGCTGCGTCCGGTCTAGGCGCAGCGAGCGCAACGCCCGACGGATCATATTCCTCTGAGGCGAAAGCGCATTATGGCTAAGACAAGGTTTCAGGTGCCAGGTTTCAGGTTTACCGTTCGTAGTGCAGGCTTCCAGTCTACCGACGCGCATCTGGCAGGCTGGAAGCCCGCATTACGTACACGAACCTTGTCTAAGCGGATCTCCCGACGGCTCGCTCCCCTGATGTTCCTCCTGCTCCTCGCCAGTTGTGGCGTGCCGACCCTCCCCAACCTCCCCGCATGCACCGTGCAACAGGCTGCCGCAGGCGTGATTGCGAGCGCTACGCCGCGTTATGAGTTGGCCCCGAACCAGAGTCAGCCTTTCTGCGATCTCAACCTTGTGATCAAGCAGTACGAAGAGGCCGACGCTTGGTTCACCGCACAGACCCAGAACAATACCTACGCGCCCGGCCTTTTAGATGGGCTAGACACCTACTACGCTGGGCCGCTGCTCCACGAAACCAGCGAGATGATTACCCACTACCAGCGCGAGGGCCGGGTCGCCGTTGGCCATACCAGCGCCCGCAACTTCAGCGGTTCGACGTGGTTGCCTGATGGCACTGCTGTCATCCTGTCTTACACGGTGGACGGCTACGAACTCTTGGTCTACAGTCCCGGCGAACCGACCCCCGAGCGCTTTGTTACCCGTGGCGGGTCGGAGTCCTGGTTCGTTACGCTGGTCTATGTGCCCGAGGGCCAGCGCTGGAAGATCGTTGCTACTCGCGTTCAGCCAGCAATCCTATGAGCGACCACGATACGCTTCTGGTCTTCTCCGGCGAGCAACTCGTCCAGGAGAAGCCGCTCACCGCGAGCGAGTTGACGATTGGGCGCGCTCCTGAGTGCGATCTGGTGCTCACGCCCCAAACCATTTCGCGGCGGCACGTTCGCGTCTACCGCACTGGTGGCGGTTGGACGGTCGAGAATCTGAGCGCCTCGGCTCCGGTGCGGCTCAACGGGGTGCCATTGGCCGCCCCGGCCCCGCTGCGGGCGGGCGACCGCCTCGAACTGGGGCCGGTGGTGCTTCAGTTGCGCTTGGCCCAATTCGCGCCGACCACGATGCTCGCGCCATCCGCCCCGCCCCCGTCTGCACGGCCACCAACAGCGGTTGCGCCGCCCTCTACTGTGCCGCCGACCGTCGCGTCGCTGGCGGTGGTCGCGCCGGTGCTCACCGTCACCCACGGCGGGGCCAGCGTGGCGCACACCTTGACCGCGTCAATCATCACCGTTGGGCGGGCGACCGACAATACGATTGTCATCCCGGCGGCGACGATTTCGCGCCACCACGCGCAGCTTGAGCAGCAGGCCGGGCGTTATGTCATCAAAGACAAAAACTCGGCCAATGGCTTGCTCTTTAATGGGAATCGCATCACCGAGCGGCCATTGGCCGATGGTGATGTCATTCGCATCGCCGATGAACTGGGCAATTTTGTCAATCTGAGCTTCCGCAGTGGGGTTGCCGCTGTGGCCGAGCCGGTGGCGATGGTGCAGTTCGGAGCCGCGCACCCTGCGGTCACGATTGGCCGTGCGCCCGACAACACGCTCGTGCTGAACTACCCCGATGTCTCGGCGCACCACGCCCGCATCACATGGCAAGCGAGCGGGGCGCTGTTGGAAGATTTGGGCAGCACCAATGGCACCTTCGCTCGCGGTCAGCGGGTCAGTTCACTCGCGCTACGTCCCGGCGAGCTTATTCAGATCGCCAGCCACCAACTCGTCGCGGCGGCTGATGCGATTCAAGCCATTGAATCGGAGGAATTGCGGCTGCAAGCGGTCGGTTTGACCGCAACCGCCGCCGGCGGGAAGCACACGCTGCTCCGCAACATTATGCTGACGATTGCCCCCCGCGAGTTGGTAGCGCTGGTCGGCGGGAGCGGGGCTGGGAAATCTACCCTGATCAAAGCCCTCAGCGGCGTTCGGCCTGCTACGGCGGGGCGGGTGCTGGTGAATGGTCAAGACTTCTACGCGAGCTACGCTGCCTATAGTCGTAGTCTCGGGTATGTGCCGCAAGACGATATTATTCACACCGATCTGACCGTCGCACGAACGCTCTACTATGCGGCGCAACTGCGTTTGCCGCCCGATACGTCGCCTGCGGAACTTGAGCAGCGCATCACCGAGGTGTTGGGCGAAGTGCAGTTGAAGGAAGTACGCGAGGTCGAGGTCAGCCAACTTTCCGGTGGGCAGCGCAAGCGCGTTTCGATTGCCGTGGAGTTGCTGGCGCGTCCGTCGCTCTTTTTTCTTGATGAGCCGACCACCGGCCTCGACCCCGGCCTCGACAAGCGCATGATGACGTTGTTGCGCCAACTCGCGGATCAGGGCCGCACGGTGGCCTTGGTGACGCACGCCACCGCGAATATCGCCGTGTGTGACAAGGTTGCCTTCCTCGCCCGTGGCGGACGGCTCTGCTTCTACGGCCCGCCCCACGAGGCGCTGACCTTCTTCGGTGCCGCGACCTTTGCCGAAATCTACGCCCGCCTTGATCAGAGCGCGGAGAGTGGCCCCGAATGGGAAACTCGCTTCGCCCAGACGCCCACCTACCAGCAACAAGTCGCGGCGCAGACTGCCGCCACCCCGTCGCCCGCCGCCGCAACGCCCGTCCCTGGTAAAAGCCGCCCGCCCAATGCTGCCGGGTGGCGACAGTGGCGCGTCCTCACTAGGCGACACTTCGAGCGCTTGAGCCGCGACCGCACCGCGTTGCTGGCCTCGCTGCTACCAGCCATGCTGATCAGCGCCCTCTTGGCGCTCTTCGTTCCCGCCGATCTGCTCGCCGCCGGAACTTCGCCCATCGAAGCCCAGCGTTTGCTCTTCCTCTTGGTGATCGCGGCGATTCTCCTCGGAGCAACCGGCGCGACCCGCGAAATCGTCAAGGAGCGCCCGATTTATGAGCGCGAACGCCTGGTCAATCTGCGGATCGTCCCTTATCTCGGCGCAAAACTGACCGTCCTGGGACTGCTCGCCCTGGCGCAGAGCGTTCTGCTGCTTAGCATTGTGATCTGGCCGATGGGCTTGCCGCTCTGGGGGGCATTGCTGCCTGCGCCAGTCGAACTGCTGATCGGGATCTGGCTGGCCGCCCTTGGTGGGGTGGGCCTCGGCTTACTGCTTTCGGCCTTTGCCGCCACCATTGAGCAGGCCGTCAGCCTCTTGCCCCTGATTATGCTCGTCCAGATTCTGTTGGCTGGCCTGGTCTTCCCGCTGCCCGGCCCCCTCGTACCCCTGAGTTACGTCACCCTGTCGCGCTGGGGGATTGACAGCCTCGGCACCACCACCGATCTCAACCGGCTCTACTATATGAGCGCGCCCGCCGCCCCGCCCGGTACACGGCCAGCGAGTCTTTTTATACCCACGAGCTTCGATCTTAGTAGCTACGATGCGATCAGTGGTGCCCGCGCTGTCTATACCTCAGAGGCGCAACAGACCAGCCGCAGAATCCACTTAGCCAGTCGCTGGGGTATCCAGGCGCTCCAGACGCTGTTCTGCCTTAGCTTGGCTGGCATGTTGTTACGACGCAGCGACCGCCGTTGAGCGAGCACCCGGAGCATCAAACGTACACGCAATGAGGGGGCGAACATGACCACACGCAGGCTTGAGGATGACCGCTTAGGGCAGTACGAGCTTATCACGAAGCTGGGCGAAGGCGGGATGGGCATCGTCTATTTGGCCCGTCAAACCGTGCCGGCGCGGCAAGTCGCGCTGAAAGTGGCGAAGCCCGAAATCCTGCTTGACCCGCTGAATCGGGCGCGCTTTCTCCAAGAGGCGAATGCGGCAGCCAAGCTCCAACACCCTCATATTGTGCCGATTTACGAGGTCGGTGAGGCCGCTTTGCTCGGGCAACAGACGCCTTACATTGCGATGGCCTACATTGAAGGTCTGACGCTGCGCGACTACCTCAGCCAAAACGGGGCGCTGCCACTGCGCGAGACAACCGAGATCATCAGGCAGGTTGGCATGGCGCTGGATCACGCGCATCACAACGCCATCATCCACCGCGACATCAAGCCCTCAAACATTCTCCTAGATAAAAGCCGACTCGCTTATTTGATGGATTTTGGCCTCGCCCGTGATGTAAATGTGGCTTCGGGGCTGACGATAGCGGGTGCCTTGGTGGGCACGCCAGAATACATGTCGCCGGAGCAGGCCGAAGGGGCGAAGGTGATCGGGCCGCCGAGCGACATCTACGCCCTGGGGTTGGTGCTTTACGAAATGTTGACGGGCAAATTGCCTTTCGAGGGTGAAACGCCGCTCTCGATTATTACCTCGCGCCTGATGCGCCAGCCCATCCCGCCCCGCAACTTTGTGAGCAGCCTACCGCCGGTGGTCGAGGACATCGTGATGCGGGCGTTGGCACGGCGCCCGGAACACCGTTTTCACAGCGCCGCCGAATTGGTGCAGGCGCTCCAAGCGGCGGAGGCAAACCCCACGGCGAATGCTACCTACCAGGGGCAAACCCCGACGGTGCGGACGGATGCGACTCTCGCCGCTACCCCAGCCCCGACGTATGAGATGCCGAAGACGATGGTGCTGCCGAGCAATCCACCGATTCAGCCGTTGCCTGCCCCGCCGCAGACGTATGGCAGCATGCCCAGCGCGGTACCCGGAGGCACGCCACTGCCGCCGTTCAGCGCCGGTGGCGTGCCGCCAAGTGATTGGGGGACGCTGCCGCCGCCACCGCCCCAACGGGCGAACCGGGGCCGCTTGTTCATTGGGCTTGGCATTGGCGCCTTCGTCTTTCTGCTGCTGCTTGGTGGTGGTGTCGTTGGGCGCAACGTGATCGTTAGCCAACAGGCCACGGCGACCGCCATTGCTGGCGCGACCGCCACAGCGGTCGCCGATGCCGCCACCGCCACTGCCGCCAGTGAAGCGACGGCCACCGCCGTGGCGAAAGCCGCCACCGCCGCTAGTGAAGCGACGGCCACCGCCGTCGCGAAAGCCGCCACCGCCACTGCCAGTGCGGTCGCCGCCGTCGCGACCCGTACCGCCATCGCCCAGGCCACCGCAGCCTCGCGCCAAACCACGACGGCGGGTGCCGCTGCGACGAAGACGGCGGTTGCTGCGACGAGTGCCCCCCTCACCGATGCACCGCCCGCCGAGGGTTGGTATGGGCGGACGATTTTCGGCCCACGGCAGGGCGAACTGCTCTACGATGCTGACAAAATCGTCGCAGTTACAGCAACCATTGATCAGGCGGACTTTGTAGCCGATGTTCGCATGTTTAACCCGCCCACCGAAAAGTGGGATTATGGTATTCAATTTCGTAGTACAGACACCAAAGAGTATCGGCTCATCTTCGCTTCTACCAAGAAATGGAAGCTCACCCTTTACGACGGAAATGCCAGCGGAGCTAATAAATTCACCACCGTTGATAGCGGTGATGTGTCAAGCTTGAATCTGCAAACGGGGGCGTACAACGATCTGCGTGTGGCCGCGATCACTGATGTTGGTCTGGTCTACGTCAACAATGTCTTCGTCACGCAACTCGACCTCTCGGCCCATCGGGGCGCGGGCGATGTAGCGGCGGCGGCGTGGATGTTCACGGACTCGGGGAAGCCTGGGGTGATCACCAACTTCCGTGACTTTAACATCTGGAAGATTAGCACCGTGAACATCCCCGACGGGCAGATCCCGCATCAGGCGGATAATACCAGCATCGAGACGAAGCGGCTCCGTGAGGATGCCCGCGACTTCTTAATCATTGCTGGCTTCACCAACCCGTATGCCGTCTCTGCCGATCAGGGTTGGGATTATGGGGTCGCGTTTCGGCGCACAGCCAAGGCCCAGCACTTCATCACGCTTGATTCTTCTGGTAAATGGATGCACTGGCTCCGCACCACTGTGAATGGGGAGGTTGATGATAAGATCATCACCCAAGGTACGATCAACAATCTTGACCTAGCAGCGGATGGCGGGAATAGGCTGGTGGTGTTCGCCAATGGCCCGACCGGACGGCTCTACATCAATGGAAATTTCGCCTCTGAACTTGATCTCTCTGGTGCGCTGGAGAGTGGCTCGTTGGATCTGTTCACGGGTTTCTCCAAGGGTCATGAATTCAGCGGGAGTAGCACCGGCTACAAGAACATTGACATCTATCTTTCGGAGTGATACCATTGCAGATTTTAGATTGCAGATTGCAGATTTGCCGTCTGTACAGTTTGTAGTAGCGGCTTCAGCCGCGTTACAAAGCCTTGCACGGGGCTAAAGCCCCTACTACGAACGGATCAAGTTGGAACCGCCGCTTCTGAAACATGCCTTAGACATGTTTCAAATCAGCTTGA
>CAIRDL010000900.1 GCA_903877345.1 uncultured Oscillochloris sp.
CGGGCTGCGACACTTTGGTAAACCACCGCGTAGTTGGCGGGCTTCACGATGGTGTCGAGATCAAGATCCGCCACCGGCACTTCCGCTGGTACGAACGGCGTCAGCGTCGGCGGGAGCCACGACAGCACCGCGCCGCGCCGTAGGTCGGGCCGCGCACTCAGCCAACTCCCCACCTGTTCCATCCCTTCGCCCCACCCGACAAGCAGTACGTTTTGCGCCGCGACACCGCCACCGAGCAGCGGGTTGTAGGCGGCAAGATAGTAGGTTCGCGTAAAGATTGGCTGCAGCAGAATCAGCGCCAGCAACCCAACGCTGCCGATTGCGTTCAAGGCGCGTCTCGTTGGCGCGACGAGGTTGTAGTTACTCAGCGCCTGTAGCAGTTTCAGCAGACCAACCGCCCCAAGGATCTGGAGCACAGGCCAAATGGGCAGCAGGTAACGGTCAAACTTCTTCGCCAACAGGGTCAGCGCCAACGTGAAGAGTACGGCGAAAAGCGTCAGCGCCGCCGTCACCCATTGTTCCTGCGTCGCACTTGCTGCCGCCGAACGGCGCAGCGCCGCGCCGATACTGATGAGCAACGCCGCCAGACCAACGAGCGTCACCGCTTCGCCGCGCCACGCGATCACCGCCAAATAGAAAGCCCAGCCCGGATCGGCCACCGGCTGCCCCAAAAAGAAGTTGCCCGCGTTGTGAGGCTGGGTGCCATTACTGAACACTTCAGCCACAACCGCCCCCAGCGACGCCACCGGCTGCACCCACATCGCCGGCCAAAGCGCCACAAAGGTCATGGCGGCGATCGCGAGCCAAAGGGCAAACCGCACACTCGCCCGCCCAAGCGCCGCCAACACCACCTGGCGGGTCAAAGCTTTTCCGCGCACCCCGGCGATAAACAGCAGCAAGCCCGTGACGGGCAGCAGCAACAGCGCCGGGGCTTTCGTTAGCAGGGCGAGACCACCACAGCCGCCCGCGACGACAAGCGGGAGGAGTCGCTGCGATCCCGGCGCGGTGGCAACGCACAGGCTAAGCAGGCTAAGCGTTGTGAAGCTGGTCAGCAGCGCGTCGAGGTGCAACAGCCGACTGTGGGCAATCAGAAATGGCGAGGTCGCCCAGAGCAGTGCCGCAAGCAGGGCCGTGCGCGGTGGCAGTAGCCGTCGCAGCAACACATAGCCCAGACCGACCGCGAGGCCATTGACAAGCGCCAGCGGTGTGCGAAGGTACGCCAGGAACAAAGCCCCGCCGCCTTGGGTTGCCGCCGCAACCCCGCGCATTTCCGCAAAGCGCTGCCCGAACGAGCCAAGCCACATCGTCGTCACGCCGGGGTGGCCGGTCTGGTTCGTCGCCGCCCAGTCGCACATACTCAGCGCATCACTGAAGCGGTCAACCCGAGCTTGCCAGAAATAGGCTTCATCGGTCGTGTAAAAATCGTTGAGGCCGCTAACCCGTGGCAGCAGCGCAAGCCCACTAAGCAGCAGGACAATCACCCAAACGGGGAGCCGCAACGCGAAGAACCGGGACGCTTGCCAGAGGTTAGGTCGAACAGACACGGGCGGCTCCAAACCTAAAACTAGGGGGCAGGGGTCAGGGTCGGGGGTCGAGGTGTTCTGATATGTTCGACCCAACCCCCCATACCCAAAACCC
>CAIRDL010000901.1 GCA_903877345.1 uncultured Oscillochloris sp.
ACCTTCATGGCACTGCCCCAGCCCGAGCAGCAGGGGCAGGAGCGCGAGGGCAAGGAGCCGAGCAACCTGAGCTTGTTGCCGCCGGGTCAGCGGGGCGAGTATGGTATGCTGCATGTCTTGCCAGCCTTTCGCGTGGGATGACATGGTTTTTGTTCTAACACTCCATGTACACCCGTTCGTGAAGGCTGGCAAGGTTATATTTGAGCAGATTCCGCCGCTAGGCCAACATAACGAAGCGCCCCGTTGGCGGAGCGCGTCCTACTGGCCTTGATTAGTCCCTACGATGTATCGGTCTCTGCCGAACAGCCTGTGCCAAAAAGCGGCGAAGAGCGGAAAGAGTGGCATACGGTAGGCGGTCGGGACACCCTCAGTTCCAAAGACGCCGTGCTGGACAAGTGAGATCGCAATCCAATAGTAGTTACCGTCATCGCCCATGTAGAAGCCCAGATCGCCAGCCCAAATCGGTACGGCGATGAAGCTGCGCACGAGCAGCGCGACCACAAAGATGAGCACGGCAAAGATAATGTCACGGCGGTACTGCTTCATGCAGCACCTCGCACTAGCACAATACGCGCAAACATAGCGAGCCGATCCATCCAGGGTTCCAAGCGCATCTCGGCCTCCCGCCACAAGGGAAAGCTCCAACCAGGCATCAGCGCCCGCAGCGAAACACCGCCGGAGAGCAGGTAGCGTAATGGCATCTGTGGCGTCACCGAGCGAATCGTCCAGCACGGAAATTCTGCCGCAAACCGCTCCCGATCCCGCTGGAAGATAATCCAGGGGAGCGCACCGTTCGCCCCAGATAGTGGCCCGCTTGGGGGGAATTCCCATGCGGGTGCTGTAGGTTCAAATGGTTCGTGGTGCAGGTGCGTATAGATCGCCTGCGACCACGGCGTCACCCACGGCTCCACCATGATGAGAACACCGCCAGGGCGAAGGCAGCGTGCAGCCTCGGTGAGGAAGCGGCGCGGTTGGGCGAAGTGATGCAAAACATTCGTCATCACGATGGCCCGGAGGCAGGTGTCTGCCAGCGGCAACTGCTGCCCATCAAGCACCATGGCTAGTCCTGGAAGGGCAAAAATGTCAGTGGTAATGAGATCTGGGATAAAATCGGCAAGAAAGCCAGCCCCAGATCCAATTTCGAGTACGGAACCGGGTATGGGCGGCAACGCTGCGACAAGGCCCGCGTACCATTCCTGATAGATGCGGCGCAGGAACGGTTTTTCGGCAATGATCGCCCGCCGTAGCATGGTCGTCTGCGGATCATCAATCTCAAGGCCGCGCGTGCGCGGGTGTTGGAGCAGCGTCTTTAGCATAGCCAAAACCGTTAGATAAACTTGATCCGCCCGGCGGCGAAGAGCGTCATGCGGAGCAGCAGCACGCCGTGTTTCCAACGACTGATGTTGGTCGTGCCATAGGTGCGCTCACGGTAGCGAATGGGTAAATCGAGGATCTTCAGGCCCATGCGGGCCGCCCCGAAAATTAGGTCAAAGTCGCCGAAGGGATCAAAGTCGCCAAAGTAGCTGCGATTACGGGCCAATTGCGCGTAGTCACTGCGCCACAACACCTTGGTACCGCAGAGCGTGTCCTTGATGGGCTGGCCCAAGAGGTACGAAAAGGCCAGACTAAAGAACTTATTGCCCAAGAAGTTCATGTAGCGCATGGCTTCCTGCTCCATCGGGTAGACGAGCCGCACCCCGTTCGCAAACTCGGCCTTCCCGCTCCGCAGTGCCTCGTAGTAGCGCGGCAAATCCTCGGGCGGCATGGTCAAGTCGGCATCGAGGATCATCAAGATGTCGCCCTCAGCCGCCGCAAAGCCGACCCGCACCGCGTCACCTTTGCCTTCGCCCGGTTGGCGAAGCAGTTTACACGGGCGCTGCGGGTTGGCCGCAATGGCCTGTGCGATGGCTTCGTAGGTACCGTCTTGCGAGTGGCCCTCGACGAAAATCAGTTCGGTGTGCGCGCCCAACGTCGGTGTGCGGGCAAAAATGGCGGGCACGTTCCCCGCCTCGTTGCGGGCGGCGATAATAATTGAGACCGTCGGCTCGGTAGCCCGTAGCGCCCGTGTTCCCGCCGGACGGGCAAGGATAAAGTTGGACAGCGCCAGCTGATTCAGGGGCGCGATCTTGACCAACACTTGGTTCGCCAACCTAGCCAAGCCGGGTATCGCCAAGGGCCAAAGCACTTCCTGCCAACGCCGCACCACCTCGAAATCGGCGAGGCTGAGCAGTCCAGTAATATCGGCACTGGTGAGCCAGTTCTGATCGAGACTTGGATTCGCCAAGCCAAGCTTGCGTACCAGCCGCAGCGGTTGTTCCCAAACACGGCTATAGCTGTTGATGATGATGCGCGTCTGCGGCTGGCAAACGCGGCCCAGTTGCTCGAAGACGGCCTGCACATCCCAGAGATCATTGACTAAGTCGGAGAGGATGATCACATCGAAAGGGCCAGTTAGCGGAATCTGGTGCGCCTCGGCCCGGATGAAGATTAGCTGGGGGTGCCGTTGCGCTGCACGGGCAAGCGTTTTAGCCGAAAAATCAACCCCAACCCCAACCGCAGGCTTGAGCGCTGCGAGCAAGTTCCCTTGGCCGCAACCAAGTTCAAGCACTCGTTGACCGGGTGGCACGAGAAAGCGATAGATTGCGGCGATCCGGCGGTGGTAGGCGTCACTCCAGGTCGGCATGGCGGTGACTGTTGCCGCAATGCGGTCATAATGCGCCCGCCGTTTTTGGCTAAAGGTGGCAAAACGCGGGGCGACCAACGGCTCAGCAGTGCCTTGCGATGAGGCTGGTCTAGCCATAGTGTAGGAGTCCTTTTTTAGGCATGTTGCAAACGAGCTTTACCGTTTAGCGATCTCACGCAAAGCCACAAGGAATATGGGGTGTGGTTGCAGGGTGCAACGGTCAAGCTGAAACCGCCGAAGACAAGGTTCGTAGTTGCTTTACAGTTCTAGCCCATGCAAAGCGTTCTGATGCGCTCGACCTGAAACCTGAGACCCGGCACCTGAACCCTTGTTTTAGCGCTTATTCCCGTCCCCACACTCGTCGCACCACGTAGAGTGGACGGCCCTTTACTTCCTCGAAAATCCGCCCGACGTACTCGCCAAGCACCCCGATGGTGATTAGTTGGATGCCGGCGAGGAAGAAGACTGCGACGACCAGAGTGGCGAAGCCGGGCGGCGAAAGGCCGACCGTTAGCTTCTGGATGGTGTAGAAGATGGCGATCAGGATGGACATTAGGGAAACCGCAAGACCAGTGAGCGAGATGAGCCGCAGCGGGACGTAGCTGAAGGAGATGAGGCCGTCAAGCGCGAGGTAGATCAGCCGGGTGAGCGTGTACTTGGGCTTCCCGGCGTAACGGGCGTGGCGCTCGTAGGCCAGCCCCGTCTGGTTGAGGCCGACCCAACTGCGGATGCCCCGCACGAAGCGGTTGCGCTCTGGCATGCCGTTCAGCAGGTTCACGACCCGCCGATCCATGATGCAGAAGTCGCCTGCGTCGAGCGGAATGTCAATGTTCGCCACCCGCTTGAGCATTCGGTAGAAAAGGTTGTAGGCTGCGCGCTTGAGACGCCCTTCTTTGCGCTGTTCGCGGATGGCGTAGACCACCTCGTAGCCTTCGCGCCATTTGGCGAGAAACGCAGGCAGCACCTCCGGCGGGTCTTGCAGATCGCCATCCATAATGATCACCGCCTGCCCCCGACTGTGATCCAGCCCCGCGCTAATGGCGACTTGGTGCCCGAAGTTGCGGGCGAGGTCAATCACAACCACCCGTGGGTCAGTAGCAGTTAGGGTTTGAAGCATAGCCAGGGTGCGGTCGTGACTCCCGTCATTCACAAAGAGGATCTCGAAGCGCAGTTCCAACGGGTCGAGGGTCGCCAACAACCGTGTGTAAAGCGTGGTGAGGTTGGCTTCTTCGTTGTAGGCGGGAATGACGACCGACAGGTCGCACTGGGCCATCTGTGGATCAGGGGCGGCGCGTGAACCCGCTTGGGTGAGTTGGGCCAGAGTCTGGCAGAAGCGCAAGGCAGCCTGAGCGTCGTCGGTGGGGATGCCGGTAAACGCGGCCAGCGCATCGCCCGCATGGGCCGCATCGTTCGCTCGCTCTGCCCGTTCGGCACCCGCCTGACGCATAGCGCTGGTCTTTCCTTCGCAAATCGGGCAGTAAGCTCACGCAAAGCCGCAAAGATCGGGCAGTGATCTCACGCAAAGCCGCAAAGATCGG
>CAIRDL010000902.1 GCA_903877345.1 uncultured Oscillochloris sp.
CACCGCCAAGGGTTGGCCGTTCAGCAACAGGCGCAACGCACTTGCAGGAGCCGCCGGGGGCCGCCGGTCATCAAGGGTGAAGCTCAATCGCGCACCCGGCGTCGTACAGCGGAACGTGCCCGTCGCCCCGGTGCGCCGGGGAAGTGGTGCCCCGTTCAGGGACTCAGTGGCGTACAGCCCTTCCCCAAGCCAACAGACCGGCGCGGGCGCGACAAATCTCCCCCAGCGTTCGCCCAACAGTCGCCAGTGACCCACAAGCGGCGATCCATCTAGGCTGTAGATTTTATCGCTGGGCGTAGGTGTCACCACATAGGTACCGAAGTTGAGCAGCACGCCGCCCAAGTTGCCCGCAAAGCCAGCCAACCCCAGCACGCCAACCATCAAACGTCCAAGGCCGATGGTGCGTCGGCTTGGCCCATTTGGTTTGGGCAACCAGAGACCCGCCGCGAGCAGGAGCAGCGGGGCGACAACCGGCAGCAAGAAGCGCGGCCCCCAAACGCCGCCGCCCGGCCATTCCCCCCAACCGGCGTAGAGCAGCAGTTGTGAGAGGAACAAACCCACGCTCAGCAGCACCACGCCGCGTTGCCCGTGCCGCCAGAGCGCGCTGGCCCCAGGGAAAGCCAGCAGCAACGGCGGTGCGAAAAGCAACACACTTTTGCCGGGGCTGAGCAACAAGCCGTACAGCCCCTCGTTCAGCGGGGTGGTGAAAAGTCCTGCCTCACTGGCGTATCCCGAGGCGAAGGGCGTCCCGAAGCGAGCCAGGTTGTACCAGCCGAGTAAGGCGATTCCGGGGAGCAGACCACCGAGCCAGCAACAAGCAGCGCGGATGGCGTAGAACATCGCACGGCGTATTCCGGCCTGTGGTCTTGCTGCCTGCCATCCCGTCCACAGCACATAGAAGCTGAGTACAGGCAGAGCGCTGCCCGCCCCGATGCGCGTCGGCAGCAGCAAGCCTGCGGCAAGACCCGAGAGGAGCAGTGTTTTGGGGAAAAAGCCGCGTTGGGTGCGCTGCGCCGCGTATGCCGCCGCGAGGAGAAGCAGAGCGGTAAGCGGTTCGGCGAAGAAGGTGCGGGCGTAGGGCCAAGCGAAAGTGGCGAGGCCGTAGAGGAGGGCGAGCATGGTGGCCCAAGGCAGCGGCGCACCAAGGCTGATGGCCCAAGCCGCGAGAATAGCGGCGGTCGCGGCGGTGATTGGCCCGTTGAGCGCGCTGACGGCGAAGCGGGTGGTGTAAGCGCGAGCCGCCGGGTCGTCACCACCCAAACTGGCCCCCAAGGCGTTGAGCGGCAGCGCGAGCAACGACGGCAGCACCCCGTAGGGTGAGTAGCGCCCGCCGTCACGCCCAGGGCGCAGGGCGGCGATGGGGGCGTCATCTGCGACCACCACCGCCACCGTGCCCCGTGCGAGCAGGCCCTGTGTCACCGCGAGCATCGTCTCCTCGTCAGGCGAGTAGGTGTGCCCGCTCATAGTCAGCAGGTAGAACCCACTCAGGAGGAGGAAGATTGCCAGGGGCACGCGGGTGGTGGAACCCATGAGCGGTCTACTGGCGCGTATATTCGCCAATCGTGGCGGGTTGACCGAGGACGATGACGCGGTGGCGCGGGCCAGGGCGCAAGGCGCGGGCCGTGCTGGCCCGGGCCGTCTCAAGCAGGCGATAGTCGCCGGTTAGGGCGACAAAGCGCCCACCAGGGCGCAGCACCCGCGCCACTTCCGCCAGCACGCCCCGGTAAAGGGCGGGCAGCAGCGTTTCGTCACTGACCTGCTTGCCAAAGGGCAAGTTGACCACCGCCTTGTCCACCATCCCGTCATCCAGCGGCAGCCGTTGGGCGTCCCAGCGACTCAGGTAGACGTGGCCCCCGGTGCCGTGCAGGTTCTCTTGCATAGCGCTAAGCGCGAGACCGTTGATGTCACCGCCGTGAAGTTCGGCGAAGCGGCCCGCTGCGGCCCGCTCAAGCAGAATGGTACCCGCACCCGCCATCGGGTCGAGAAAGACATCGTCGGGGGATGGATTGGTGAGCGCGACGAGGGCGGCAGCCAGAGCCGGGCGCAGGCTTGCGGGCAGATGGCGCACCTTGCCACCTTGGCGCATGCGTGCGTCGGAGAGGCGCAGGGCACAGATCAGTTCGTCTTCAACCAACGTGGCCCAAACCTCAAGGTCAGCGTCGTCCTCAACCAAATTCCAGCGCCCGGGCCAACCTTCGCGCACGGCATCAGCGACGGCGCGGCCCAGTTCGCGGCGCAAAAACTTCTGCCTGCCGACAATGCGCGAGATGACGCGGAAGCTGCCGCCTTGTTGGTGTCCGCCCGTAGCCCGCCGCCAAAGCTCAATCGCCCGGGGCACATCCTCGCTATTGCGAACAGCAGCGTAAATCTGGCGCGGCCCCCGATCATCAGGGGCGACGCGGAAGCCACGGGCGGCGACAATAAAGGCGTCCTCGCTGGTGCGGAGGCCCAAGAAGGGCCGTGGACTGCCACGGTACGCCACCAACACAATATCATTCCGTCCGGGGATGGCCTTGAGGCCGACGAATTTTGGGCCGGGGCCATCGCCCGCAGGCAGATGGGTTTCAGCCTCGCGCCAGGCGAAATCGCCAAGGCCGGGGAGCGTCTGGAGGGCGTAGAGCATTAGTTCGTATAATCCATCAGCACATGATAGAGATCTACCAGGCTGTTGATGTCCACCCACTCCTCATCAGAGTGGAGACCAGCGCCG
>CAIRDL010000903.1 GCA_903877345.1 uncultured Oscillochloris sp.
GCCCTTGGCTTCCGTTTGCTGCCGATGCTCCCCGACCGTGGCTATAGTTTGAGTAAATTGCTCGGGCTGTTGGTCGTCGCGTATCTGGCGTGGCTGGCCGGGAGCTTGGGGAATGACCCTGGCGTGCCGGGGAATGGCAATGTGCATGGCGTCGGGTGGGGGCCATTTCCTTTACCCTTCACGCCGACGACGCTTTGGCTTTGTGCAGCCCCGCTGTTGGCGGTTGGGGCAACCGCCGCTTGGCTCGACCGCATTGCGTTGCGCGCCTTTTGGTACGAACGGCGCGCTGCCATCATCGGCGCCGAAACAGTGTTGCTCGGCTTCCTGCTATTGGGCTTGCTGTTGCGCTGGTTGAACCCGGACTTGTGGCACCCAGGGCGCGGTGGCGAGAAGCCAATGGATTTCGCGTACCTCAATGCGGTGCTGAAGAGTGCAGCCTTCCCGCCTTATGACCCCTGGCACGCGGGCGGGTACATCAATTACTACTACTTCGGCTTTGTGCTGGTCGGTGCGCTGATTCAATTGACCACGGTAGTGCCGAGTATTGGCTATAACTTAGCCGTCGCCACCGTCTTTGGGCTGACGGCGCTGAGCGCGTGGGGTGTCGTCTATAACTTGTTGGCCGACCGCCGCACCTTAGCCAATAACCGCCGCACGCTGGTCGCCGCTGGCCTCGCGCCGGTCTTGCTGCTACTGCTGGGGAACCTCGCGCAAGCGGTGTGGTTCATCAATGGGTATGCCGGGAAGCAGTGGGCAGCGGGACGCCCCGAATGGGCTTTCTGGGATGCCACGCGCATCGTGCCGGATACGGTCAACGAGTTCCCGTTCTTCACCTTTCTCTTCGCTGATCTACACGCGCACATGCTGGTGATGCCTTTGAGTCTGACGCTCTTGGGGTTGGCCTTAGCGTTGGCACGGGCGTGCAAACGAGGACACTGGCTCCGGCTTACGTTCCCGCTCTTGCTCGCGGGCTTGCTGGCGGGTGCCATTCGGGCGACGAACACATGGGATTACCCGACCTTTGTGGGCCTAGCCTCGCTGATCATGGCAGGCGCAGCATGGCGCGCAAGTTGGGGCCGACGCTCTTTGGCCTGGACGTTGGTCTGGATGCTCGTACCGCCGCTGCTCATGGTGAGCCTCGGCAATCTGTTGTTCGCGCCCTTCACGGCCAACTTCGCCACCGAGTCGTCCGGGGTTGAGCTGTGGACGAGTGGGCTGGCGACGACGATGCCTGCACGTATGTTGTTGGCACAACACACCACTGTGTGGGAAGTCCTGCAACTCTACGGACACTGGTTGGTTGTAGCGGTGCTGGCTGGGCTGCTGCTGTTGCGGCGCATGGTTAGGCCGTTGGAGACGGGACTGGCGGCTTTTGCGCTGCTGTTGGCGTGGGGGGTGGGCGCGTGGTTGAACTGGCCCGCCTTTGGGCTGCTGGTGCCACTGCTTGGGGTAGCGCTGTGGCTGCTCTGGCGGTTGCGCCGGGCACCCCTTGACCTATGGCTGCCCGCACTCTGGCTGACGGCGGCGCTCGGCCTTTGCGCCCTAGTTGAAGTGGTCGTGATCAAGGGCGATGTCGGGCGCATGAACACGGTCTTTAAGTTCGGCCTGCACACCTGGGTGCTCTTCGCCCTTGGTGCGGCGGCGTTGTTGCCCCGCCTGTGGGCAATGGGCGGCAAGCTGCGCTACGGAGTGCGTGGCGGCCTTGTGGTGTTGGGTGCGGCGGCGCTCGTCTACCCGCTAACCGCCACGCCGGCCCGCATCGCCGACCGTTGGGTGCTTGAAGCGCCACACGGGCTGGATGGTGCGGCCTTTATGGGCTCCGTCACCGCCGAACGCTTTGGCACGATCTTCTCGCTCAATGAAGATGCGGCGGCGATTGACTGGTTGCAGCGCAATGTGGCGGGAACGCCGGTCATCCTCGAGGCCCATTTGCCCTCGTACCAATGGGCGGGGCGTGTAGCGACCTTCACCGGGCTGCCGACGCTGCTTGGTTGGGAGTGGCATCAGGTACAGCAGCGCAATGTGGCGGGCGCGGGGCCGGTCATTGCCGCCCGTCAGCAGATCATCGCCACGATGTACAACACGCCCGATACCGCAACGGCGCTTGAGCAGTTGCGACTGTATGGTGTGCAGTACATTTACGTGGGCGGGGTCGAACGGGCAACCTATAAACCTGAAGGGCTGGCTAAATTTGAAGCTCTGACGGCGGCGGGCACGCTTGAACGGGTCTTCTACCAAGGGCAGACGGCGATTTATCGCGTGGTTACGCCCGGCACACCCCGTATGCTCACGAGTGATCTGCCTGTGGTCGTGCCGACGCTTGCCACACCGCCGCCATTGCTGCTCGACATGCCAGTGAATAAGTTGCCGGTCGTCGGTGAGTACGCCTGGAACAGCCTCGTCCGCGATAATTCGTTGTTGGCGACGCTCCTGTGGCTGGTCTGCCTCTATGGTGTGGGACTGTTGGGGCTGCCGGTGGCCCACGCGGTCTTCAGCCGATGGCATGATGGCGGGTTGGTCTGGACAAAGTTGATTGGCTTGCTGCTGTGGGGCTATGCGGTCTGGCTACCAACCAGTCTTGGGCTTTGGCATTACGACCGTTGGGGGCTGTTGGGTGGCTTGGGGCTTGTGGTGCTGTTGAATGGCGGGGTGTTGTGGTGGTTGGGTCGCCGTGCGTTGGCCGTTGACGAGCGACCGCTGACCGCTGACCGACCGCTGACCGCTGACCGACCGCTAACCGCTGACGACCGACCGACAC
>CAIRDL010000904.1 GCA_903877345.1 uncultured Oscillochloris sp.
CTCTAGCCCTCCAACAATTCCAGCAACTACGTACTGCCTACGCCGCACAGATCGCCGCGAAGTTGGCCCAACTCCAGGCTGGGCGTGAGAGCCTGAACGAAATGCCCTGGAACCCCGAACGCGCCGCGACGCTCCACCGTCAGGCGCATAATCTGGCTGGGTCTGGGGCCACCTTTGGCTATGCCGAACTCTCCGAAGCGGCGCGCAACCTTGAGACGGCGCTGTTGACGGTGCGCGACCAGGCAACCCCGCCCGAGGCCGCGCAACTTGCGGCCATTGATGCCGCCCTCAGCGCACTATTGGGCGTCGGCCAAAGCCAAAGGGAACCCGATATGTCCATCACGCTCCCCGTCACACAACCGGCCCGGCCCGTGGAGCGTGCCCAAACCTTGATTGTCACCGATAACGACCCGACGGACAGCGAAAGCCTCGCGGTTCAGTTGGACTATTTCGGCTATACCGTCCATACGGTGAACGCGCTGACCGCTCTGCCAAAAATGGCCCGCGAGGTTGCGCCTGCGGCGATTATCCTGAATCTGGTGCGCCCTGAAGGTGGCTATACCGATGCCATGAGCGCGCTTCGCAGCCCGGATTTCCCGGCAACCCCGATTATTTTCCTCTCGGAGCATACCGATCTGGCGGCTCGCCTCCAGGCGATTCGGGCGGGCGGCAGCGCGTTCGTGCCCAAACCCGTTGACGTGAGCGACCTCGTGCTGATTCTTGATGCGCTCACCAGTGATGTGCCGCCGGAACCCTACCGGGTGTTGATTGTGGACGACTCGGTGCTGGTTGCCCGCACGCACGCGCTGATTCTGCGTGCCGCCGGGATGCATGTGAGTGTGGTGAACGATCCGGCTGAGTTGCTCTCGGCTTTAGCTGAGCAACAGCCCGATCTCGTACTTATGGATATGTACCTACCTGGCTGCGAGGGGCACGAACTGGCGGCGATTATTCGCCAACAGGCGGCCTTCCACGGCATGCCTATCGTCTTTCTCTCTTCTGAAACCGACCGCGAGATTCAGTTGGCGGCGATGGGGCAAGGAGGCGACGATTTTCTGACCAAGCCGGTGCCGCCTGCCCATCTGATCGCCGCCGTGAAGAGCCGGGTCGAACGCGCCCGCACCATCCGTGGGCAACTCAACCGCGACCGCCTGACCGGCCTGCTCACCCATGCCGCCACCACCGAGCAGCTCGTCCGCGAGTTGGCCCGCGTCCAGCGTTATGGCAGTTGGTTGAGCGTGGCGATGATTGACGTAGACCACTTCAAGCGCGTGAATGACAGCTACGGCCACGCCACCGGCGACCGGGTACTCAAAAGCCTGGCTCGGTTGTTGCGGCAGCAATTACGCGCCACCGACGTGATCGGGCGCTACGGCGGCGAAGAGTTTGTGGTGTTGCTGCCCGAAACTGACAGCACCTATGCGCTGAGCGTGCTTGAGCGCATCCGCGAACTCTTCGCGCAGATCCTCCACCAGACCGCCGGGGCCAGCTTTACGGTGACCTTCAGTGCCGGGATCGCAAGCGTTCCGCCCTTTGGCGACCGGAAAGACGTCCTGGAAGAAGCTGATGTCGCGTTGTACGGGGCGAAACAGGGTGGGCGCAATCGGGTGCTGTTGGCCGAAACGGTAGCCCCGCCCAAGCTAGTCAAAACGGTTGCCGCCGCCCCAAGTGGCTCCGTCAGTATGACTCTCGGGCCTGCGATGCACCACGCCGATGGGTCGCCGATTAGCAGTCTAGTCGTAGACGATGACAGCGACATGCGTGCCGTGTTAATACAGTGGCTCAGTGGATGGGGTTGGAACGTGACCGGTGCGGCAGACGGCCCGACCGCGCTGGCCCTGCTCGAACAGGTCAAACCTGATGTGGTGCTGTTGGATGCGCTGATGCCGGGGCTTGGGGGGCTAGAGGTGCTGGAACAGATCCGGGCGCACGGCTTTGACCTCGCGGTGGTCATGATCACTGCCTTCAGTTCCGAGCAGTTAGCCATCAGCGCGCTCCGCCAAGGGGCCGACGACTATGTGCGCAAGCCCTTTGATCCGACCGAACTGCGGGTCGTTTTGGAACGAACGTTAAGCCATCTGCGGCTCTGTCGTGAGAATGCCGCGCTGCGGGGGCGACTCGCGGCGGTGCAGGCTCGCACCGCTGACGGCTGACCACTGACCGCCGTCAGCCGTCAGCCGTCAGCCGTCAGAAGTACCGGCTCAGATTCTCGAAGATCTGCGCGATGTCGCCGGTATCGCCTTTGACCACCATCGTGCGCGAAAAATCGGCAATTGCGGTGACAATGGTCTCATCGGCGTCGGCCCCATAGGCCACCGGGAAGATGCTGATCCCCGACTCATCAAAGCTGGTTCGCAGTTGGTCAAGTGTGATCCGGCTCGAGTTGTCCGCACCATCGGAGAGCAAGACAATCGCCGTAATGCGGTCGCCCTCATTGGCGGGTAGCGCGGCAAGCTCTTGATGGGCCAGCGCCAGCGCATCAAAAACGGCGGTCTTCCCGGTGGCCCGCATCCGTTCAACCGCGCTTTGGAGTTGGGCGCGGTTTTTGGTGAGGGGCGCGAGAGGCGCAAGGACGCGGGCCTCCGAGTCAAAGGTGATCAGGCCAACCCGATCCTCGGGCAAAATTCGCATCAGGAAGGTAGCGAGGCCGGCTTGCACCAGCGACAGTTTTTCGCCTGACATCGAACCCGAGGTGTCAACCACAATCATGATGTCGGCCCGTTTGCGATTGACCGCCCACGCATTCTTCGCAGCGACAATCACCTCGGCCTGCGGCACCTCAAGGATGGTCTGCACGCCGGTGGGGTCAACCCCATAGGCCGGACTGACCGGGTCGGCGAGGGGCACATTGACATTAGCAGGACGGAAACCGAAGCTCATGGCAGCCCGTTGGGCCTCTTCACCAAGCAAAAACTTATAGAACAGACTCGCGGCCTCGCGCTCCTCAGAATTGGCGCTACTCAGCACAATGAAAGGGTCATCGTGCCAGAAGGTGCCCTCTTTCGGATAAATGGCGACCAACGGCGTAGTAGGTGGGTCAACCTTATTAAAATCAATCAGCGTAATCTCCTCCATTGGGAAGGCCGAGATGTAGCTCATCCCGAACTTCTTCATGTTTGACGAGAAGATCAGCGTGTTATAGCCATAGTGCTTAATGCCCTGCCCCAAATCGCGGATGAACTGTTGGGCAGACTCGCTTTGCACATCGGCGGCGGTCAGGCCGCGTTGCTTCCCAGCAGCGGCGTAAAACTCGGCGATCAGCGTACTCAGCGCCGAGGTGCTAATCTCCGGGTCGGTATGGCCCCACGAGAAGCGGCCCCATTCGGGATGTCCAAACTTCCCCCAGCCCGCCGGATCTTGGATCAGCGCCAACATATCCGCCCAGCCAATGGGCTTATTCGGCCAACCCATCGCCTCCGCCATTGGCCGCCACATTCCAATCACGACCGGCGTCAACACCAGTGGTTCGCTCGAAACCGCAAGGTTGGCGTTGCCCGTCTCTTGCTTCAGCACCTCCAGCCACGTCGAGGCCGACGGACTCCAAACGGTGACATTGAGCGTGCCATTCTTGAGTTCCGTGCGGGCCGCGCCCGACGACTTGTTGACGCCTTCGACATAGATGGGGCGACCACCCACCATAGCTTTTTGGGCATTAAAGCGGGGGATCTGCTCAAGCAGCCACTTCTCCTTTTCGGGGCTATAGGCGATTGAGATCCGCACGGCGTTGCTGGCTGGCCCACTCGTGGCGTTTCCCGAACTTGTACCCCCAGAGTTACCGCCATTACAGGCAGCGAGGATGCCGGTCAGGATCATCAGCAACAGCGCAAAGGTCGAGCGTCGCATCGCAGCTCCTTAAAAGGTTTAGCCGGGGCGCTCCCAGCGTTACAGATTCGGCTGGACAGGCGCAGGGTCAAGCATGAACAATTATACCTGCTTTTAGGTATATTGCTACCTACTCGGCTGGGGCTGATGCAAAGTCGGCAGAAACTTTCTGGGAGCGCGGGCGTCCCGCCTGCATGCGAGCGCCGGGCGGCTGAAGCCACAGTGCGAAGGCCGCCTATAGCAATCCTGTTGGGGGTGTTGCGTGGAGTCGAGGCTTCAGCCGGATAGGGCCGCCTAAAGGCTCGACTCCTTTTCATAACCTGTGTAGGATTGCTATATGTGGGTTCACCGAGCCTGCTTCAGCAGGCTTTGGCGAGCGTAGCCGGGCGCTGAAGGGCCCCGGCGTGGGGGGAGCGCCAACGGCTTTGCATCAGCCCTGACGCTCACTGCCCATTTTGCAGCGCGGCCCAAATCTTGTGCTATACTTCCCCCCACTTCCTCCGTAGTCCGCGCCGCTATAGCGAGACGCAGCCATGCTTGCTACGTATGCCTTTATCGGGATTTTTGCGCTTGCGGCTATGAGTTTCCCGCTCTTGCCGCTGATCTTGGCCTTTTTCCTCCGTCCGAAACGCCCAACACCCGTCAAGCAATCCACCTATGAGTGCGGCCTTGAGGCCATCGGTGACATGCACATTCAGTTTAAAGTGCAGTACTATCTCTATGCCCTCGCCTTCGTCATTTTTGATATAGAAGTAGTCTTCCTTTATCCCTGGGCCGTCGCCTTCAAAAAAATGGGCGTCTATGGCTTCACCGTTGCAGCGATCTTCCTGCTGATGCTGTTCGCTGGCCTTGTGTACGAGTGGCGCAAAGGTGCCCTCGAATGGGTCTAGGCGGCGAGGCGGCCATCCCCGGTTGGCCCCTGCCCTGGAAATATGGCCCTCGCTATGGATGAGCAAGAGATCCAGCTTGATCTGGAACGTCAGGGCGTTTTCGTCTCCACGGTCAATCGCCTCTACAATTGGGGACGGCGCTCTTCGATTTGGCCGATGTCGTTTGGCTTGGCCTGTTGCGCGATTGAGATGATGGCTTTCGGCCTGAGCCGCTACGATGTCTCGCGCTTTGGCGCGGAACTCTTCCGCGCTTCGCCCCGGCAGGCCGACCTGATGATTGTGGCCGGTACCGTCACCAAGAAGATGGCCCCCCAGTTGGTGCGCCTCTACAATCAGATGGCCGAACCCCGCTACGTCATTTCGATGGGCGCGTGCGCTACCTCCGGTGGCCCCTTCCGCGACGGCTACAATGTCGTGCGCGGTGTGGATCTGCTTGTGCCGGTGGATGTCTATATCCCTGGTTGCCCGCCCCGCCCCGAGGCGTTGCTCCACGCGCTGATCACTCTGCAAGAGCAAATTGACGGCCAAAAACTAGGCCGTTTGCGCTGGTACGGCAAGGGCGATAAGCCCCAAACGACCGACTTCCCCGTTCCGACTTTCGGCGCGCAAGGGCTGGAAGTGGATGGTGCCTTGGTTGACCCGGTCGGCGGGTTGCCACTGGTCAGTGCCTACACCACACCGGGGCAGGGCGAAGTCAAGAGTGGGGACATCGAACACCCGGAACTGGTGCGGCATTTCCCGATTATGGATCCAAGCGTCAAACTTGAGCATGCCCGTAAGGCGCAGGGGATGGCCCCCGAGATCGCCGCCGATGACCTGAAACGTGACGAGGTGGGCAATGCCGACGCTTAGTGCCGAGGAACTGCACGAACGTTTGGCCCGTGACCTGCCGGGCGTGGTGCTGCCGGATACGCCCCTCCAGGTGCGCCCGCCGCCCGCCCACGGCCCGCCGCCCGCCCGCCGAGCGAATGTCGATCCGTTGGTTGATCCCGCGCAGATTGTCGCTGCGGCGACCTATATGCGCGATACGCTCGACTACGCTTTCCTCTCGGATATTGCCGTGGTGGACTATTTACTCGATGGCGTTTTCGAGTTGGTTTATCGCTTTTATAATGTAGCAGGCGGGCCAGCCTTGGTACTGAAGACGCGGCTGCCCCGCGAGCAGCCCGAGGTGCCTTCGCTCACGCCGGTTTGGCCGGGGGCGAATTTCCACGAACGCGAGGCGTTCGACCTCTACGGCATCGTCTTCACCGGCCACCCGTTCCTGCGCCGGATTTATATGTGGGACGAGTTCGAGGGCTTTCCGATGCGAAGAGATTTTCCTAGGCAGGGCGACAAGTACATCGGTGAGGAAGAGTAGCCGTCAGCGCTCAGCCATCAGTTGTCAGCCGGACGCTGAAAGCTGAATGCCGGACGTTAGACGCTGAAAGTTATGCTCAAGACCGAAGAGCTACAGATCAATATCGGGCCGCAACACCCTTCGACCCACGGCGTGTTTCGGATGCTTGTGACGGTGGACGGCGAGACGATCATTGATCTTAAGCCGGTGTTTGGCTATTTGCATCGTAACCACGAGCAACTGGCCGAGCAGAACACCTATTTGCAGAACATGCCGTATACCGACCGGCTCGACTACTTCAATTCGATGGCGAATAACCATGCGTATGCCATCGCCGTTGAAAAAATGGTCGGCATTGAGGTGCCTGAGCGCGCCGAGTATATCCGCGTCCTGATGGTGGAACTGACGCGCATCCTCAATCACGCCGGGGCGCTAGGCTTCCTGATCAATGATATGGGGATGTGGCAGACTCAGTTGGCCTTTGGGATGCGTGAGCGCGAGAAGATCCTCGATCTGTTTGAGTCGGCTTCGGGTGCGCGCCTGATGTGCAACTACTTCCGCTTTGGCGGCGTGGCCCGCGATTTGCCCCCCGACTTTCTGCCCCGGCTTGATGATTTGCTCAAGGCGATGCCCGCTTTTGTTGATGAGCTTGAGCGGCTGTTGCGCGACAACGAGATCCTGGTGCAGCGCTCGGCAGGCATCGGTATTTTGCCCCGCGATTTGGCCCTCGCCTACAGCGTCACTGGCCCGGTGCTGCGCGGCTCCGGCGTGGGCTACGATGTACGCAAGGCCGAACCGTACAGCATTTACGACCGCTTTGATTTTGATGTGCCGGTCGGGAGTGTGGGCGATGTTTATGACCGCTTCTTGGTGCGCGTCGAGGAGATGCGGCAGAGTAGGCGGATCATTGAGCAGATTATCGAACAACTCCCCGACGCGCAGGGCAGCCACATCAACCCGAAGGCCCGCCAGAATGTGAAGCCGCCCGTCGGCGATGGCTACGGGCGCGTCGAGTCGCCCAAGGGTGAGCTTGGCTTCTATTTGGTAAGCGACGGCACCACAAAGCCGTATCGCTACAAGGTGCGCGCCCCCTCGTTCATCAACCTTACGCCGTTGGGCGATATGTGCCGGGGCTATAAGGTCGCTGATGTGGTCGTCATCCTGGGGAGCATTGACATCGTGATGGGCGAGGTGGATCGCTAAGACGATTGTAGATTTTGGATTGTAGATTGTAAGAATCTGAAATCTACAATCTGAAATCTAAAATCCTTTGGGAAGCGCATGAGTATTCAGATCGAGCGCGGACAAGTGGTTGAGGTTGCGCGGGGTGCTCAGCGCCCACGTCTGCCGGGCATGGCGATGGTGGATAGCATGGTCGTGGTCTGGAAGCACTGGGTTGAGTCGTTCCGCAAGAACCGCGACTTCAGCGACATCCACGGCACCTTCACCCAGGAATACCCTGACGAGGCGGTCAAGCTTCCCGAGGCGTACCGCAATATGCCCATCTTGCTCTACGATGACGAGACGGGCCACGAGTTGTGTACGTCGTGTTACCAGTGTGCGCGCATCTGTCCGCCCCAGGTTATTCACATGACCCAGGCGAAAGATCCGGTCACGGGCAAGGCGGTGCCTGCTGTCGCCGAATTTATCATCGAATATGACGCCTGTATGAGTTGTGGGTTCTGCGCCGAAATTTGTCCTTTTGA
>CAIRDL010000905.1 GCA_903877345.1 uncultured Oscillochloris sp.
GTAGCGTCACCCTCGTGGCACCGGGTTCGCCCTACGGTTTTGGCGGCACGAAAGACATTGACGGGACGCCCTGTTGGCCCGATTTTGCTGGCTCCGGCGGCGGTCTGGTCAGCCCCGAGTTTGCCCACCGCCAGAGCCTCAAGGATCGAACCGAGGTGAACCCATCGTCGGCACCCCGCGTGGTGATGAACCGCTACTACTGGAAGCCGCCCTTCAAGCCTGCCCGCGAGGAGGAACTGCTCTCAAGTGTGCTCAGCATCCATGTCGGGCCGGAGCATCACCCCGGCGATCTGGTGCCTAGCGCGAATTGGCCGGGCACGGGGCCGGGCGTCTTTGGCCCGAATAACGCCCTGTCGCCAAAGTACGTGGGCGATCTGCTTGAGCGGATCCTCGCCATCCCGCGCAAGCCGCCGATTCTGTGGATTCACGGGGCCGATGATCAGATTGTCAGCGACGCGAGTCTCTTTGACTTGGGCACCTTGGGCAAGTTGGGCGCGGTGCCAGGCTGGCCCGGCGACGAGATTTTCCCCTCGCAGCCGATGAAGCGCCAGATCCGGCACTTCCTCAAACGCTACGCCGGACGCGGCGGCGGCTACCGCGAGATCGAGTTGCCCGACTGCGGCCACACGCCCTTCATCGAGTTGCCCGAGGCGTTCAACGGGGTGTTCCACGACCTGTTGCGGCGCACCGCCCATTAGGCAAGGTTTTAGATTTCAGGTTCACCGCTCACCGTTCGTAGGGCAGGCTTCCAGCCTGCGTGCAGAGCGAGGGCGAGACGCTCCCAAATTCTTTAGCTGAAAGTCTATAAACGCGGCTGAAGCCGCTACTACGAACCGCACAGATCGTGTCCGTGCAAAAAGGGCTATGGGGAGGCAATACCGCCCCATAGCCCTTCACTTTATCGTCCAACAAACAAAGTTTAGATGCGGACGAAGGCCGACATAATCACAATATCGTGGAGGTTGCCATCGCGGTCAATGGCATGACGGGCAAGTTGGCCCTCGACGGCGAAACCGAGGCGGCTGAAGATCGCTTGGCCGGCGGTCAGCGCGGCGAGCATCTCGACGGTAACTTTGGTCGCCCCAAGTTCGCGGGAAGCCTCGACGATGGCTTGAGCGAGGTGCATCCCCAAGCCGCTGCGCCGATAGTTGGGCTGAACAATCAGGCGGATGTTCGCCACATGGTTTGACCAACCGGGCATTCGCATCGCTGCCGTGTAGCCGACAAACTCACCCTCGTCAGTCGTAGCGATAATCTGCCGCCAGTTTTCGGCGTGGGCGGCGTTCGCTAGGCGGCTAATAATCTCGGGGTGCGTGAAATCATCCTCTAGGTAGAGAATATCGTTCTTTGGCAGACTCTGGCCGAAAGCTGCCAGCGCAGGCCGATCAGTCTCAAGAAGGGCACGGATCGTCACCTGACGAGCATCTTTCAAAGCTATGCTGCCTACCGCCTCGCTGCGCTGGGCCATGCCTCTGCCTCCTATCAACGGGTTGTCTTTTCGCTTACGGTCGCAATGCTGCGTGAACTATAACACAAGAAGTTACGCTTGAGTTACTTCAGTTGCGTGAGCGTTACCGTTTGGGGACTACCTCCCCCAAACGCCTTCGGGGGCCAGTCGAGCAATTGCCCCCGACAGATCTGCGCCATTGGTACTTTGCCACGAGGAGCGAAAAACCTCAATGGTCTGCGGCTGGCCCTGGGCGTCCAGATACCGTTTCGTGCGGCGTGATCTGTGATCGGTCACGGTGCGGTCGGTCGCGGATCACGCCTCACGGATCATTTGTACCACCGCACCCTTTTGCGGCAAATCTAAAATCTGAAATCCTCAGCCGAGGGGATGGGGCAACGTCACCGTCTGGAACCAATAGGCGAGCATCGTCTGGAGGATCTGCTTGAAGCGGGCGTAATCCACCGGCTTGATCTGGTAGCTATTCGCACCCCGTCGGTAGCACGCCTCAATGTCCTTCGGATTGTTTGAGGTCGTGAGCACAACCACCGGGATGGTTCTGAGCACCTCATCGTCCTTGATCACAGCTAAGAGCGCCCGTCCATCGGTGGCGGGGAGGTTCAGGTCGAGCAGGATCAGATCGGGGCGCGGTGCCGCACCTAGCGCAGCGTAGCGTTTGCGCTGGTAAAGATAGTCGAGGGCTTCGTCACCCGTGATGCAGCGATGGAACACAAGGTTCAGTTCCGCATGGCGCAGACCGCGCATGGTCGCGACCGCGTCCTCATCACTATCTTCAATCAACAAAAGATGCCACTGGTGCATAGGGGGGGGGGCATTCCTGTTTTTTTGGTCAGACAAGGTTCGTATAGCAATCCTCTTGAGGTTGTCGCGTGGAGTCGAGGCTTTAGCCGGATAGAACCGCCTGAAGGCTCGAATCCTTTTTACAACCTGTGTAGGATTGCTATAGGTACTTTACAGTCTTGGGCTACGCAAGTCTTCCTGATGTGCTCGACCTGAAACCTGAAACCTAGCACCCAAAACCGTGGCTCACACGCCCAAACGTTGCCGGTCTACGGTCAGCTTGGCGAAGGTGAACCAAAAAGTCGTCCCTTCGCCCATTTGCGAGGTAAGCCAGATCGCGCCGCCGTGGCGTTCGACGATCTTCTTCACGATCGTCAGCCCCGCACCAACGCCGCCGCCATACTCGTCACGCCCGTGTAACCGCTTGAAGATGCGGAAGATCGTCTCTTGGTGCTCTTCAGGAATGCCTATGCCATTATCGCGGACATAGAACACATAGGGTTCGGTAGCGGGAGTTTCAGCATCTGGTGGCAGCACTACGTACCCAAGTTCAACCCAGCGTAGCGCATGGTCGTTGTACTTGATCGCATTAGTGATCAGATTACTAAACACTTCCCTGACCCGCGCTTGGTCAACGTGGATGCGTGGCAGCGGGCGCGGGATGCGCACCTCGACGCCTCCTTCTTGGAGGCGCGGGCCAAGCAGACTGATCACATCGGCCAACTCGCCCTCAAGGTCAACCTCGGCGCGGGCTAACTCGGCCCGTCCCACCCGTGAGTAGTGCAACAGCGTGTCAATCAGCGCCTCCATGCGCTGGGTCAGGCGCACCAACGTGGCAAGTTTCGCTTGGCCCTCTGCATCAATGATGTCGCCATAGTCTTCGATCAGAAAATGCGCGTAGTTGTGCAGCCCACGGAGCGGTTCTTTCAGATCGTGCGAAGCGACATAGGCGAAGGAGTCGAGTTCGACATTGCTACGCATCAACTCGTCGTTCAAGCGGGCCAGTTCATCAACCTTGAAAAGCACCAAGTCAATGATGGCCCGTCGCAACTCGCGGGCCGCCAACACCTCGCTTGGGCGCCACGGCAGCGACGTGGCGGCGACGGTCTCTTCCCAAAGGGCAAACGAGCGGCGCGGACTCAAGCTCGCCCCGTCCGCCGTGAACTCGACCGGCTTGGTCGGATTGCCACCCCAATTGACCGTCTGGAGCACTTCGGGGCGAAACCAGAGGATATAGTTGGGCCGCGTTCGCGCCAGACGCAGCGCCAGGAGGCCGCTGGCGCTGGCCTTTAACGGCAGCATCGCTGGGTACTGTTGGGGCAGCGCGTTGGTGATAAACAGATCGTCCGGCACCGTTTGGGTCAGCCAATCAAGGAGCGGCCCAAGCGCACTCTCGGGCGGGGTTGTGCCAAGCAACACACATTGCCCATCAAGACAGACCGCAACCCCGCCCGCCTCAATGTAGTGGCTGACGTTGCGTTCGTAGCTGGTCAGGCCAGCCAGCACATCGTTCGCGACACTCATCTGTTGGACGAGTTGGGCCAGCACCGCCTGGAGGGCGATGGTGTAGGCCGCGTCTTCCATGATCTCTTTTTCGACGATCTGGAGCGAAACGACGTGGCCGAGGAACTCGCAGGCGGCGCGTAAATCATACTGGAGATAGCACGGCCCGCTGTGGTGGTGGCAAGCCACCAAGCCCCAGAGTTGCCCGTTCTTGAGCAATGAAATGGACATTGAGGCGGACGCCCCCATGTTCTTCAGATACTCAATATGGATCGGCGAGACGCTCCGCAACGCGGCATAACTCAGATCAAGCGGAATGCTCGGGTCGGCGGGGTCAACGGCCAACAGCGGCACCGGCTCGTAGGTGATATCCGGGATGAGGCGCAACCAACTGCGGAGGTAGAGCGCCCGCGCCTGTTGCGGAATATCCGACGCGGGGTAGTGCAGATCGAGATACGGCGTCAGATCTGAACGCACCTCTTCAGCGATGACGTGCCCACTCGCATCGGGCTGAAACTGGTAGAGCATCACGCGGTCGAAGCCGGTGAGCTTCCGCACAGCGGCCACGAGCGTCTGGGCAAACGTCCGCACCGAGGTCGTGCGTTGGCAGGCCGTGACCACATTCTTGACCATGCGGTAGACCCGCAGCGACGAAGCTTGCTCGCTTTGGGTTGCTGGCTCAAACTCGATGATGAGCAGGCCATGACTACGATGGGCGATTAGATCGAAGCGCTGCGCGCCGCTACCGACGGTAAGCGTATAGAGCGGATTAGCCTCAACCTGCTCGCCGGTGAGGATTGTGTTAAGGGTGGTGAGATCATTGGGATTGAGCAACGTGCTGAGCGGTTGGCCCAACAGATCGCCGGGATGGCGGGCGAAGTAGACAAAGCTATTGGCGCTGCACTGCACGATGCGCCAATCCGGTTCGGTCAACGCCAACAGCACCCCGTGGGGCTGAATCGTTCCAGGGATATGAATCGGCTCACGGTCGCAATTGGTCAAATCAACGGGCCAAGAAGCATCCTGAGACATGCGGCTCTCCACCATGCCTAAACCAAGGGTTCAGATTTTAGCTTGCAGCGTTGCCACAACCAAACGTAGCACATGTGTATAAAAAAGAAAACGGCCACGAACCTTGCGCCTAAAGCATGTTTCAGAAGCGGCGGTTTTAGCTTGACAGTTGCAACCTACGACCACATCACATGCCCCTTGCGGCTTTGCGACTTTGCGGCTTTGCGTCAGATCGCTGAACGGTCAAGTGGGCTTGAAACATGCTTAACGATCAGAAGGCCGAAAGCGATAGCCGATCCCCGGTTCGGTCAGGATCAGCAGCGGGCGGGCGGGATTAGCTTCGATCTTCCGGCGCAGTTGGGTGATGAAGACCCGCAGCGTATTCAAATCATGCTCGGAGTGTGGCCCCCAAACCGTGCGAAGGATCATCCGGTGCGTGAGCACCTTGCCAGCGTTGCCACTCAGCAGCACCAGTAAATTGTACTCGGTCGGGGTGAGCCGCACCTCGCGCCCGTTGTCGGTCACGAGGCGGAGCGCACGGTCAATCTGAAGCGTGCCGAAGCTCACCACCGCACCACCCTCGGTGTTCAGACTTGCCCCGTGGCGCAGGCCAACCCTGATCCGGGCGAGCAACTCGCGGACGCTGAACGGCTTGGTCAAATAATCGTCGGCCCCGAGGTCGAGCAGACGAACCTTATCGTCCTCGCTATCACACATGGTCAGCACAATCACCGGCACCTGCGACCAAGCACGGATGCGCCGACAAACTTCGTCGCCATCAAGGAGTGGGAGTTTCAGTTCGAGCAGCACGAGATCAGGGCGCCACTTCGCAACCAAATCAAGCGCTGTCTGCCCATCGGTCGCAATCTGCAAGGTATAGCCCTCGGCGCTCAGCAGATTCTTTAGCATGCGGCCAATTTGAGGTTCATCATCGGCCAAGAGCAGCCGGGCACTCATCCAATTTCCTTCTGCCGGCCTCTTGAAGGGCAGTTGCCCGCGCCACAGGGTCTATTATACCCGACGGATCAGCGCGACTCGATCCTCTTTATCTTAATAAAAACCACATATTTTAGCGAGAACCTCTAAGTTTTTCCAAATACAGAACATGGTACAGTCGGCATGGTTTGCTTGGGGGAATTTGACTGGTAGCCGCCCGCTTTTGGCTCCACCCCATCATTTTCTCATGCGAAAAAACCAGTCTAGTTAGGAATATGGCGTCATGGCTGAGCATATTGTCCGGCAGCCACCCACGGCAAAACCTTCATTGACTCGGCGGCTCTTGGCACACCTCGAACTGGCTGACGCCGTGACTTGGATCACACCGATCACAATGGTTATGTGTGGCAGCGTTGCGGCGGGGCGGGGCGAGCCGGGCTTCAACGTCACTGTCGTAAACGATGTATACCTACTGATTCTCGTTGTGCTGATGTGTGGCCCTTTCGGTACCGGCTTTAGCCAGAGCATTAACGACTACTTTGATCGTGATCTTGATGCGATCAATGACCCTGCCCGCCCCATCCCTTCGGGGCGCATCACCCTTAGCGAAGCACGCATCAATTGGATCATCCTGGGACTAGGGACGCTGGTCATCGGATGCATCCTGGCACCGCAGAGCTTCTGGTTGCCGGTCGTCGCTGCCCTTAGCTTGGTTGTGGCAACAGCCTACAGTATGCCGCCGATCAAGCTCAAGCAATACTTCTGGCTAGGGGCACCCGCCGTTGGCTTCGGGTACGTCTTCCTGAGTTGGGTCGCTGGACATCTGAGCTTTGCCCCAATGACGTGGCCCAGCCTGACGTTGGCCCTAATCAACAGCATCCTGGCAGCGGGCTTGCTCTTCCTGAACGACATTAAGAGCATCGAAGGAGATCGTAAGCTCGGCTTGCACTCGATGACTGTGACCTTTGGCGCCAGACGGACGCTGGTGGTTGCCTATCTGGTGATCGGGGGTTGCGAACTGGTGTTGCTCATCCTCGCGCTGTTGGCGGGGCAATTCTGGGCCACCATCGTCGTCGCCCTGGCCCTGACCGTCCCCATCTTCAGCCAAGTGCGGCTCTACCGCGAGCCAACGCACAAGAACTTTCTGCGTTACATCGTCGCCAGTAACCCCTTCGTGGTGCTCATCCAGTTTGTTTCGGCCTTCATCGTTGGTGGCTACCTCAGTTAGGCAAGGTTCAGATTGCAGATTTGCCGTAACAGGACGCGGTGCAGTTGCCCAAACTGTCAAACTGGTTTGAACCATGCTCTAGGCAAACGGGTTGCCGCAAGCAACAACGGCGCGAGGCTTGCGTAAGCCTCGCGCCGTGCCTTTTAGTCTTGTCTTGCGGGGCCGCTTTACTTCTTCGCGGGCGGAACGGTCTCAATCGCCTTATTGAACTCGTTGGCCGCCGTCTCAACCCCACGCACAGCCGTCTTGACTACGGTCATGTGCAGCGTACCAACCGCCGTGAAGAGATCGCCAGCCGCTTTGACCGCATCATCGCGATTTTGCACCGGCAGCACCGAAAGCGGCACTGCTGCGACTGCAGTTGCCAAGCGGGCGAGACTAGAGCCGAACTTCGTGGCCGCATCTACCAGACCCTCGCCCGTGCGAGCAGTGCTATCGGGTTTGCGCGCATCCGTCATGAAAGCACCTGCCACTTCCTAGGTGATCACATGTAATCACCACAACATGCCTGCTTCATCCCAGCAGGCCATCTGCGGGATGGGCGTACCGCCAGTCCACAGGCCGGTTTTCCGTCTCAACGTAGCTACCACCGAGACGACCAGGGTGCCATTGTCCCGTCGTATGTACGATCCGCCGTGGTCGGAATGCTCTTCAGTAGCGAGCGTTCCGATGTGCGTGGGCCGCACATGGTCAAACACCTTTGGGAGGTTCGCCGTCTACGTTGAAGCCCCCCAACAGATTGTGCCGTGGCCCCATTATAGTAGCAGTCGCACGCCCTGTCTATAAGTCATGCCCGGCACGCCATACGGGTACAACGTCCGCTTCTCCTTCTCCAGCTTGAATACCAGCGCCTAGGGCTACGTCAAAGTCGTTCGCCGTAGGGCTGAAGCCCTCGGCTACGTTTACGAAGTCTGCTAAAGCAGGCTCATTGAGCCCGCAAAAGCGGGCTTCGTAGCCGTAGCCGGAGGCTTTAGCCTCCCGGCGCGTGACTTTGACGTAGCCCTAACCAGCGCCCCCGATGCTTGCAAAGATACTCAACGGTTAGGCTGGAACGTGCTTAATGAATGCGCCCGATGAACGCCTCGCTAGGGGCAGTTCCGCCAGCGATTTTGATCAGCGAGGCGAGGTGGTTCACGAGCCGCTGTTGGAGGACGGCGGCAACCCCGGTGCCCTGGTATTGGCCGGGCGCGTACAGGCAGGCGCGGCCCTCGCTGAGCATGTGCGTCGTGCCACTGGGGCCAGTGCCGACGCCAATCAGTTCAAGAAAGCGCGGCGAGTAGCGCACCAACAGTTCCTCGTGGGGCCACTCGTCAGGATAGGCGACACTGAGCGTCACGAGCAAATACCTGGCGGCGTTGGCCGTGACCGTTGGGTAGCCGGCGGCAGCTAGGGCCGGTAGTCGCGCCGTGAGCGCGGGCGCAGGGCGAACGAGGGTCGGGATTTGGCCCACCCACACTAACTGGGCACCAACCGGCGGCGTTGCGGGCGTGTTGCAGGCCACACAGCGCGCCGCGCCAGCAGCAAAAATCACCGTTTCACCACAAGTAGCGCAAGGCACGGGCAGGTCGGCGTGCCCAAGGGCCAGGAGCCAATGAGGAAAATGGGTGCTCATTGTCACCAGTTCGGTCACGAGCAGCGCCGGTGTGCGCCACGCCCACGGGGCTACGCGGGCCGCCGCCGCCAGATCAACCTGCCATGTGCGTTCACCAGTGCCGACAAAACGGTGCTGTGGGTAACTCATATAGCAATCCTACACAGGTTATGAAAAGGAGTCGAGCCTTCAGGCGGTTCTATCCGGCTAAAGCCTCGACTCCACGCAACAACCCCAATAGGATTGCTATAGCACAATCTCAAGCCCCTCGTAGGCGGCGATGGTGTTGGGGAAGATGCGGCGGGCCGCGTCCTCAAGGGCGGCAACCGCCGCATCGTCGTAGCGCGGTTCGTGGTGAAAGAGCACCAGCCGTCCGGCCCCCGCTTGACGGGCCACCGCACAGGCCATTTGCGGGGTGCTGTGGCCCCAACCCTGCCGGTTCCGCACGTAGTCTTCCTCGCTGTACTGCGCGTCGTGGATGATCAGGTCGGTGTTGTGGGCAAACTGTGCCAGCCGCTGATCGGTGTTTACGTAACCCTCGGTGTCGCTCGCGAAGACGAACGAGCGTCCGTGGTAGGTAAGGCGGTAGATATGCACCCCGTTGCGCGGATGCGCCGAACTCTTGTGAATTTGCACTTGTAGCGCATCTGGCCCGATCTCCACATGATCCCGATAGACATTATAGATCTGCGGCTTACTCAGTTCCCCATCCAACAGCACCATCTCATTCGCCCGCAAACTACGCACAATCTTCAGCGAGGGCATTTCACTCAGGCTGACCGGGAAACTCGGCGGGAGTACCGCGTGGTTCAGGGTTTCCTCTAAATCCTCCTCGAACGTGCGCGGCCCCAGGATGTGCAGCACGCTGCTACCTAAATAGGCGGGTTGGAAGTACGGGAAGCCCTGGGTGTGATCATGGTGCATGTGGGTGAGGAGCAGAGTGGCCCTGATGGGCATCCCGCCCCGCGCCTGCGCCCGCCGGATTAAATCGTAGCCCAGGTTAATAATCCCGGTACCGGCATCAATGATCAGTGTGTGATTCCCCGCCTGCACTTCCACACAGGTGGTATTGCCCCCAAAGCGCACGGTATGCGGCCCAGGCACCGGGTAACTCCCACGGGTGCCCCAGAAGCGTAGCGTCAGCCGTTCGTTGTCCATCGGTGTTTTGCTCTACTGCCCATAGCTGCGAAGTAGTTCAACCAGCAGACGCACGCCGACCCCCGTGGCTCCCCACGGTTGGTACGGCTTGAGCGACCGTTCGACCCAGGCGGTGCCCGCAATGTCAAGGTGGCACCAGGGATAGTCGCCCACAAAAGCTGCGAGGAAGCCCGCCGCCGTAAGCGCCCCGCCGTAACGCCCGCCGGCGTTCTTCAGATCGGCGATGTCGCTCTCCATCGCCTCACGGTACTCACTCCACAAGGGCATTTGCCAGACCCGTTCGCCTGTGGTTTCACCAGCGCGAATGAGTTGGTCGGCCAGCGCCTGATCGGAACTCATGAGGCCCGTGGCGTGTTGCCCCAAGGCGACCACAATTGCCCCGGTGAGCGTCGCCAGATCAATGATCGCCTGGGGCTTGTAGCGTTGGGCGTAAAAGAGGCCGTCAGCCAGGACGATGCGCCCCTCCGCGTCGGTGTTTAGCACCTCAACCGTCTTGCCGCTGAGCGTCGTGATGATGTCGCCGGGGCGGTAGGCGGTCGCACTCGGCATATTCTCCGCAGCGCAGACCAGGCCAACGACGTGCTGGGGCAGCCCTAGCTCTGCCACGGCCTGCATGGTGCCAAGGACTGCCGCCGCGCCGCTCATGTCCATCTTCATCTCGTCCATCTTGTCGGCAGA
>CAIRDL010000906.1 GCA_903877345.1 uncultured Oscillochloris sp.
ACATAAATGTTGCCCTGCCGAACGTAGGGTTGGTCAGGTTGCGCCAGACAAACCACCTTGTCACCGCAACGGATGAGCGGCTGCTTGGCCTCACAACAGCGACAGAGGCCGAAAGGCAGCGCGACGGCCCGTGCCAAGCCGCCCGTCGCTAGGGCTGCGTACAACTCGCCCGTGTGTGGGCAGACGAGGGTGCCGTCGCCGGGCACGAGGCACCGTGGAGGCGCACAACACTGGCAGACGAGGGCGGCATCCGTGGCGGGCTGCGGCGCAACCAGATTGTCAGCGGATTCCGCCGCTACAATCTCCGGTTGCACCGTGTCGTTCGCCACCCACACCAGCGCACCAGGTTCACCGCGCATCGCACCGCGCAGACAGGCCACGGCGAGCCATGGGCCAAGACCGGCGGGCACCGGCCAACAGGTCGTCGCAGCAGCAAGCCGGGCGACCTCGGCGAGCGCTGCGGGGGTGTTGCCCGCCAACACGACGTAACCATCACAACCGCCGAGCGGTCGCCGCCAAGCTAAGCTCAGCGCGCCGCCGTTCGCCCAGAGCCGCGCCCCGCTAGGCACTGGAATGGCGGGCGGCGTTCCGTTGCGGTCGAAGTAGCCCACGAGAAACTCCATCTGACGGCTAACCGCCATCTCCCATCCCCCATCTCTACGGTCGTAAGCCACAGAAGCTTGCTGCTTCTTCTGGGGTGCGCAGCACCGTGCCGCCAAGCATCTGGGTGATTTCGAGGGCGATGTTGTGATGCTCACGCTGCACGCTGTAGCTCAAGGCATCAGCCAGCGCGACCTGTTGGAAGCGGATCGTCGCCTCGCGGTTCAGCGGGTCGCGGTAATCGGGAATACCGTGGTGCATCAACTCCCAAACACCACAGAACAGTTCCTTGATGATGCTCCACCCGCCAATATTCAGGATCTGCACCGTCTCAGGGGCCACACCATAAACCTCTTCCGCCTCTTGGCAGATACTGGTCAAAATAGGAATGAATCCTGTGCCGAACATGTTGTCGTTGAGGCCCGGTGTCCGCACGACGTGGGTGCGTCCGTTGCGAAGTTCGCGCCACTCAGCGGTGCGCCCGGTGCCCTTGTAGCCCTCAAGCCCCCGTTCGTCCACTTCGCCGGGTACACAGTGGCGACCGAAAAGGGCAAAGTGCTGGCGGGTCAACTCGCTTCCATCATCGTGATGCTCGTCATCCACATAAATGACGTGAACATGTTCACTGCCCGCCACACTCGCGCCGCCCTCGCCCCCGTGGGCCAACCAGAGAAACTCTTCGAGCACATTGGGCAGCCGTTGCGGCCCACCGCCAAGCAACCGCACCGCATTAGCGTACCCACAATGGAGGTGACAGGGCTTCAGGCGCGGGTCAGAGCCGGGCAACGGGCTGACAAAACTGCGCTGGACACACTGCGCGATGATGACGGTAATCGTAGGCGGGGTCATCGTAGCCCTCCTGTGCAGAACCAAGATCATGGAAAAAGGACACGTTACGGCGGCGAAAATGATGAAAACCGCTTCCCTCATAAATGGTGTCTGATAGACACTATCTGGCGGGCCGAAGGAAGAGGGCGTGACCCTCGTTAGTGTCAACTATACACTATCTCGTACCGCATGTCAAGGGGGCAAAAAAACCCCCGCACCTACGGTACAGGCGCGGGGGGGAGGGCAGCTTTGCCGCAGCAAGACGCGATCCGTTTGCCCAAATCGCAAAGTAGCCACGAACCTTGTCCTACTGCCAAAACCCCAAAATCTAAAATCCTAAAATCCCGTCCTTACGCCTGCCCCTCAGCGGGCACAATCTCGATCCAAGCTCGCTTTGCCCCGCTCAGCGAGCCGAACAAGTCAAAAACCGCCTTCAGGAACCCATACTTGCGGTCAAGGAGCGTTTTTGCCAGCCGTGCATCTTCCGCTTCCGGGTCAAGCAGTCGTGCGTGGGCTTCCACCGTCGGGCCAAGGGGCGTCCCGCGTTGGTCAGAGGGGCCGATCAGCACCTTGCCGTTGTTGCGGATGCGCTTGACCTTCCCCGAGTCTTGCACCGTCATCACGTAGAGTTTGCCACCCTGCTCGGCAAACCAAATCGGCGTCTTGACTGCCGCGCCACTCTTGCGGAAGGTGAAAAGGTTGGCGTACTGCTGTTTGTGCAGCAGGCTGAAGCCGTCTAGTTGCGCTGTCTGAGTCATCGCCCTGATCTCCTATTAGTTAAGATACTACTCTACTGCTAAACTATGGTAGCACGGCTAAAGTCAGGTTCCGGGTGCCAGGTTTCAGGCTGGAAGCCCGCATTCCAAATCTTGCATCTCTACCACTTCGGACAAGCGGAAATTTTAAAACACCCCATCTGATGCGTGATCCGTGATCGGTCAGGATGCGGCCCGGTCACGGATCACGCATCACGCATCACGGATCACGCATCACGCATCACGCATCACGCATCACGGATCACGCATCACGGATCACGCATCACGCATCAGGAGCCGCATGAAACAGTCCTGTAAGCCGCCGAAGGTTGGCCTGGTGCTAGAGATTGGGAGCGGTGACAACCCCAATCCGCGCTCCGATGTGTTGGTAGATCGCTTCTTGGGGGCGGATAATCGTGAGCGCGGCGGCGATTTGGTGGTAGATCGGCCCTTCGTGGTGGCCGACGCCCATCATCTGCCTTTCAAAGAGCGGGCCTTCGCCTATTCAATCTGTTCGCACATCCTTGAACATATGGACGACCCGGAGCAGTTCGCCCGCGAGTTGCGGCGCACCAGCGCAGGCGGCTACATCCAGAGTCCGTCGGAGCTTGCGGAGCGGCTGTTCCACTGGTCGTTCCACCGTTGGTATGTCAATCTGGTGGACGACCGCTTGGTGCTGCACCCCAAAGAGCCCGCCGAACCCTTCGGCGAGCTTTTTGATTATCTGTACGCCTATAATCCGGCCTACTATTTCTTTCAGCGCAGCATGCCCGATCTGTTTTGGGTGGAACGCGAGTGGCACGGCGAGGAGTTGCAGGTTGAGGTGCGCGCCGATTCGCCGCTGCCACTGCAAGATCCGGTGGCGCTGCGTGAACTGGTGCGCCCACGTCACAGCACTGGCGGGCTGATCGGACTGTTTTTCTTCGTCTTGGCGGGACGGTTGGCGCGCACCGACCTGCGCCGCCTTATGCGGCGACTCCTGGGGCGGAGCTATGTCTGAACGTC
>CAIRDL010000907.1 GCA_903877345.1 uncultured Oscillochloris sp.
CTTGTCATTCTGAGCGAAGCGAAGAATCCCGGTCGGGACCCTTCGCTTCGCTCAGGGTGACAGTGTTCCTTCTGCTCTACTGCGATTTTAGATCTGCCGTCAGGTGTCGGCGGTCAGCGGTCAGCGGTCAGCGGTCAGCGGTCAGCGGTCAGCCCTCAGCCCTCAGCCCTCAGCCCTCAGTTCACGCCAACGCCTCGCGCCCCACACGCAGGCTGTCGAAAAACGCTTCACAGCGCGTCACCATGCCCGTGTCGGCGGTATGCTCGTCTAGCTCAAGCTCCAGAAATGGTTTGTCGCCCAAAATCTTCCGCAGGAAGCCGAGAAAGAACGCGTCGGGGCCGCAGCAGAAATTGGTGACGTAAATCGCTTGGAGCTGCGGATTGTCGCGCACCAAAAGCCCCGCCGCCAACACCGCTTGGCCGCTCGGTGAGCAGATGTTCGCGTAGTAAGGGGCGATGTCAACGGTGTTGGTCGGCAGAAAGTCAATCGGAATCGGCAACACGCCCAGTTTGCGGAGCTTGTACGGCAGATCCTGGCAAACCTCCAGATCCGCCGTGTTGTAGGGTCGCCCGATCAGCACCGCCGCTGGTTGCCGCCCGTCCAGCGTGGCGAGGATCGCTTGCCCCCGGCTGCGGATGGCCGCATTGAAGGCTTGGAGCGCAGCAAACGCGGCGCTGTCGGCCTCGGCGATGCGTTCGGGCGTGAGGTCAAGGCCAAGTTGCTGCGTTAGCCCGTATAACTCCTGGCGGCGCATGGGCGCGGACCGCAGCCGAAACGGGAGCACGATGACTCGCTGCTCGCCGCCGCTACCGTCTTCCACATGAGCAGGCACCAAATAGGCGGAAGCCGACACGAACGGGCAGAAGTTGCTGTCACGCTGCCCCGGCCCGCCATCTTCGCGGTTGATCATGCTCGGCAGCAGGATCGCGTCGGCCCCTTTGTCCGCCAGGTTCAGCGTGTGCCCGTAGACCAGCTTGGCGGGCAAGCACGATTCGATCTGAGAATGCTCAAGCGTGTGCTTGATAATCTCTGGGTTGGTCGGCTCCGAAAGCACGATCTCAATATCGAGGGCTTTGAAGAGCGTGCGCCAGTACGGAAAGAGATCGTGAAAGGTCATGGCGCGGGCCAAGGCGAGGCGCGGACGGCCTGTGCGCGCCTCCGGCGGGGGCGTGTAGTCGCCCAACAGCAGGGCACTACGCTCAGCGAAGAGGTCGGGGATGGTGTTCAGTTGGCGGGCTTTCGCCTGTTGCTGCCCAAGCTCCTCAAACTTGTCGCAACGCGCACCGTAGAAAATCGGCGTCTCGCCCGCAATCACCACCTTGCTCACATCACAAAGATTGGGGCAAGCGCGGCACTCAAAGGTCGTCGTCTCGTAATGCCGGTCGCTCAGGTCAAACCCCTTGAAGCGCGTCGCCACCGTCGGGTCAGCCTCGCGCCGCTGCGTCAGTTCTTCCATTGCCAGAATTGCCACGCCAATCGCGCCGGTGACATCGTGATGGGGCGGCACCACGATGGGACGCTCCAGCAAGGTCTGGAAGGCGGCAACGACACTCTGGTTCCAGGCGACGCCGCCTTGCAAAAAGACCTTCTGGCCGATGGGGCGGTTGTTCACCACACGGTTGAGATAGTTCTGGGCAATCGCATAAGCCAGTCCGGCGGTCAACTGATCGAGTCCGGCTCCTTTCTGCTGGTGGTGAATAACATCCGACTCCATGAAAACCGTGCAGCGTTCGCCCAAACCAGTCGGTTGGGCGGCACCTAGCGCCAGGGCGCTAAAGTCAGCCTTGATGTCGAGGGCGAGCCGTTCGGCCTGTTCTTCAAGAAATGAGCCGGTACCGGCGGCGCAGGCGCTATTCATGGTGAAATCCACCACCGCCCCGTGGTGCAAACTGATGTACTTACTGTCCTGGCCGCCAATCTCGAAAATCGTCTCGACTGTCGGATCAATGGCGGTCGCCGCCCGTGCCTGGGCAGTGATCTCGTTCCGCACCACATCGCCGCCCACAAAATCGGCGGTGAGGTAGCGCCCCGAGCCGGTGGTACCGACACCTTGCACCGTAACCGTCGCGCCCACTTCGGCCCCAATGGCGTGCAGACCCTCGCGCACCGCGTCAAGCGGCTTGCCCGCCGTGGACAAATAGCGCCGCGCCACGACGCGCCCGTGGGCGTCAACCAGGGCCACGTTGGTGCTGATCGAACCCACATCAATGCCCAAATAGACCGGCAGCGGAGCCGTCGCCGCCGGTAGTTGCGTCGGGCGCGTTTCGTACACTGGCAGTGCAAAGGCGCAACTGCTGAGCGCGGGCAAAGGCCGGTGGTTGCTCTGTTCCTCGTGGGCCAGTTCCTCCAGCGCCGCCAAGCCCTGGAAGGTGGGCAAGTCGCCCGCCGCGTCGTGGGCCAACAGGGCGGTGCCGAGGGCCGCCATCAGGTGGTGCTGCGTGGGGATAATTAGCTCACCGGGCGCGAGACCCAGCACCGTCTCGAAGGCGCGCACGACACCCTGGTTGTAGGCGACACCGCCTTGAAAAAGGATCGGCGGCACAAAGGCTTTGCTTTTGCTGATCACACCCTTGAAGTTGCGCGCCAAAGCCAAGCAGAGGCCCGCCAGGATGTCGGGCAGCGGCGTACCCTTCTGTTGCAGGTGGATCATGTCGGACTTGGCGAAAACCGTACAGCGTCCGGCGATGCGGGCCGGATGGGTCGCTTGGAGCGCCAGGGCGGCGAATTCGCCCTCAATCGCAATGCCGAGCCGCTCGGCCTGTTGGTCGAGAAACGAGCCGGTGCCAGCGGCGCAAATCGCGTTCATCGCAAAGTCGCGCAGCACCAACTGGCCCTGGGTCGGCTCCCAGTCCAGCGCAAGAAACTTGCTGTCCTGCCCGCCAATCTCGATCACGGTGCGCGCTTGGGGGTAATACGCGCTGACCGCACGGGTCTGGGCGATCAACTCGTTGACGTGCTGCCCGCCCAGGGTGCGGGCGATCCGTTCGCCGCCGGAGCCGGTCAGCCCAACGCCCGCCACCCGCGCCAGGTCAAACTCGGTCGCCAGTTCACGCAGCGCCGTGAGCAGGGTGCGCTGCGCTTGCCCGCTAGAACGCAGGTAGCGCTGCCCCACCAAGGTGCGGTTGGAAGCCAAGACCACCACTTTGACCGTGGTTGAGCCAACATCAATCCCAAGCAACAGGTCGCGCATACCAGCCTTTCGCCGCTTTGTATAGTTTGTCAATCAAGATAGTCTTGTTTCTGTATAACACGAGATGCCGGACTGTCAAGGGGCGATGAAGGCTTGGTTGTTAAAATTTAACCAAAGGTTTCAGGGGTCAGGGGTCAGGGGTCAGCGGTCAGCGGTCAGCGGTCAGGGGTCAGCGGTCAGGGGTCAGCGGGCAGCGGGCAGCGGGCAGCGGTCAGGTCGAGCGCATCAGAACGCTTGGCATGGGCCAGAACTGTAAAGCAGTTACGAACCTTGTCTAAGGCAAGCGGAAGATTCAAAACGTCCCGTCTGATCCGTGTTGCGTGATCCGTAATCGGTCAGGGTGCGGCCCGGTCACGGATCACGCAGCACGGATCATTGCCGC
>CAIRDL010000908.1 GCA_903877345.1 uncultured Oscillochloris sp.
GGCCAGATCAACCTCATCGTGGGCCTGAACCACCGAAGCGCGGTTGTTCTCGCTCCAACGTTCGGCCATCCCGCTCGTAATCCACGGCACAAAGCTGAGGGTGATGCCGCGCAGACCGAGGGCCACAAAATCGAGCAGGCCCAAGTCTCCGCCGGCAACAAGAAAGCGGCGCCAACCGATAAAGGCCACGGTGTAGAAGACCGCTGCTGTGATCCCTGAGAGCAGACTGACCAGCGCAGGTTGCCTAATTGCCGCATTGATCAAAGGGAACAGATAGAGGGGGAAGAAGATCACGTTCTGTTCGCCGCCGAGAAAGGTCATCAGCGAAATGAACAGCAGATCGACGATGTAGGACATTGCGACGAGGCTAGTTACGCCAGGAATGAAAACCGCTACCGCAGCGAAGAGGCTGAAGGCCGTATAAGCCCACAACACGATCACCAGGGGATCACTCTCGGGCGTCGGCGGCCAAATTGGGCTACCCGGTCTAAGGACACGTGTGACGGCGAAAAGCAGCAGCAGGGTAATCCAGCGAACGAGGGTATAGAAGTGCTCGCCGCCTAGCAGCTTCCAGCGGCTTGTCGCAGAGCCGGATGGGCTGGGAGGGTTGCTGGCCGTGATGGTTTCCTTTGACGTGGAGGCCAAGGTTGTGGCTACCTTTTGACGGTTCGTAGTAAGGGCTTGCCAACGCGGCTGAAGCCGCTACTACGAACCGTACAGACGGTAAGACAAGGTTTCAGATTGCAGATTTGCCGCAACAGGACGAGCTGCATTTGCCCAAACCGTCAAGTACCTGCGAACCTTGTCTAAAGCGGAATTTGAGCCTATCCTACAGAGTCTTCAGCGTTTCAAGGGTACTACGCACGGCAGCCGCCGACTTATTGAGGAGCACCATTTCCGCTTCATTGAGGGGCAGTTCAATAATCTTCTCGATCCCGCCCGCACCGAGGATGACCGGCACGCCGAAGTAGATATCGTTCAGACCGTACTGGCCCGTCAGGTAGGCCGCCACGGGGATGACGCGCTTCTTATCCTTGACCACTGCCTCGACCATCTGGGTCGTAGCGGCGGCGGGGGCATAGTAAGCGCTGCCGGTCTTCAACAGGTTGACGATTTCGCCACCGCCCTTGCGTGCCCGGTCAACGATAGCGTCCAGGCGCTCCTGCGGGATAAACTCGCTCACCGGAATGCCACCGATGGTCGAGAAGCGCGGCAGGGGCACCATCTCGTCGCCGTGGCCGCCCATCAGCATCGCCTGAATATCCTCGACGCTGACCCCGGTTTCCATCGCAATGAAGGTGCGGTAGCGGGCGCTGTCGAGCACGCCGGCCTGCCCCATCACGCGCTCTTTGGGGAAGCCGCTCGTCTCGGCGGCGACATAGGTCATCGCGTCAAGCGGGTTGTTGACCACGATAATCACCGCATTCGGCGACAGGGGCGCGGCTTGACTGACGCAACTGCGCGTGATGTTGGCGTTGACCTTAATCAGATCTTCGCGGCTCATACCCGGCTTGCGCGGCGCACCCGAGGTGACGACAATCACATCAGAGCCAGCCGTGTCGGCGTAGTCGTTCGTGCCGATGACGCGGGCATCGTAGCCCATAATCGGCGCGGCCTCGTACAGATCCAGGGCCTTGCCCTGGGGAATGCCCTCGACAATGTCAACCAAAACAATGTCGCCCAACTCGGCGGCGGCGCACCAGTGGGCGGTGGTCGCACCAACAAACCCGGCCCCGATAATGCTGATCTTCTTCCGCATGTGCGGTCTCCTACAACTATGTAGAGCGTAATGCCATTGAGTGGATCGTAGCGAACGCTACCGCAGCCCACCAACGACTCCTGAACCCTGAGCGCATAACCGTCGTTAGGCGTGACCTCGTCGGTCTGCTCAGGATACCATAAGAGTAGAGGCCCGTCGAACGAACGGGGGTGGTTCGTACGAACTTGCGCGTATGGCGGCGGGATTTTGCATCGTACAGACCGAGCGGTTCGCGTTGATCCGTGATGCGTGATGCGTGATCCGGGCCGCGCCCCGACCGATCACGGATCACGCATCACGAGTCACGA
>CAIRDL010000909.1 GCA_903877345.1 uncultured Oscillochloris sp.
CAATCTAAAATCCAACATCCGCCTACGCGGTGTGTTCTTGGCTGATTTGCGGGAATGGCACCTCGGCGATAACGTGAGTGCCAACCCCCGGCGCACTCAGGATGGTCAAAGTACCACCAAGGATCTCGGCCCGCTCGTGCATGGCCCGGAGGCCCATTTGTTCCCCGAAGAGGCTAGGCGCAGGCACGACGGGTAACCCGGGGCCGTGATCTTCGACACTGAGCCGCAGGCCGGTGGCTTCCTGCGTGAGCCGGACGACGGCGTGGCCGGTACCAGCGTGCTTGCGGACGTTGTTCAGGGCTTCTTGGGCGATACGAAAGAGCGCGGTCTCGATGGATGTAGGCGGGCGTTCGGGGCCGACATGCTCGTAGAGGTCAACCCGCAGCCCATCAGCACGGAGGTCGGTCGCATGTTGGCGCAGGGCCGCCGTCAGGCCCAAGTCGTCGAGGGCGGCCGGACGCAAGCCTGCGAGGAGGCGGCGGGTATCGCGCATCAGGCGCTGCGTCAGATCGTGCGCCCGTTGGAGAGCGCTTTGCGCGCTTGGGCGACGCGGCTTGTAATGGTGCGCCAACTGCTCGATTTGGCGATAGACTGCAGTGGCGGTCTGGGCAATATCGTCGTGCAGGTCAAAAGCCAAGCGGCGGCGATCCTCCTCAAGAATCTCGGCCCGTCGGCGGTCGGTCATATCGCGCACAATCACTTGGAGCGCAGGCTCGCCCGCCCACTCAAACCAGCCTGCATCAAGCACCACGGGGAACCGGGTGCCATTGTGGCGCAACAAATATGCGCCGAGATGGGTGGCACTCATGCGCTCGGTCACGGCATCAAGGAGCCATGCCGTGCAACGGGGCTGGTCTTCCGGGGCGAGGAGGTTGACCAGGAGCGTGTCGGTAAGCTCGGCGGGAGTTGCCAGCCCAACTAAACTGACGATGGCGGGATTCGCGAGCCGTACCGTACCCAGCCCATCAACAATCAACAACCCGTTGGGCGAAAGGGTGAAGAGACGCTCGAAGCGCGATTGCTCCTCGTGAAGCAGTCGGTAACGGTTGAGACCGACGACGGTACGCACCCGCAGGCGCAGTTCGATCCGGTCGAAGGGCTTAGCGACGAAATCGTCACAACCGGCGGCAATCCCGGCCAAGCGGGCGGTGCGATCATCAAGGGCCGTGACGAAGATCACCGGCACCTTGGCGGTGCGGGCGTCAGCGCGCAGCGCCCGACAGACGGTTAGGCCATCTATGTCGGGCATCATTACATCAAGCAGGACGAGATCAGGGGTAGCCTGACGGGCCAACGTCAGCGCCTCGGCCCCACTCTCAGCTAAAAGTAGCTTGTACCCCTCCCCAGACAGAATCTCGGAGAGCACCTCGCGGGAAGAGGCCAAATCGTCAACGATGAGGACAGTTGCTGGACGTAGCATAGGTTTACTGGTTTGTTGTCCACACGGTAGCTGTAACCCCCATTATAGGTGTTCTGCGCAGCAATGGGTTACGAGTTTTGCAAGCGCTGCACTTCATTGTAGCAGTGGGGGTGTCATTTCAGGGACTAGGTTGCAGGCGGAGCGTAGCCAAACGCTCAGGTCGCTGCTTGCAATTATTGGCCGTCTGTCGCATAATCCGCCCGGACGCAACGCATACGGCAAGTATTGTGTTGCGTAGGACGTAGCACAAGTTTGGTGCTACGTGAGGTACGTTCAAGGGAGGAACCTATGCGTCGAGTCGGAACGTTTGTCTTGGCTGCACTCACCAGCCTGGCCCTTGTCGGCTGTGGTGGCACATCTAGCACCGCGCCTATCACGCCGTCCACCGCCGCCACGTCGGCCACCGCCGTCGTCACCGGCACTGCCGCCACCGCCGTCGTCACCGGCACCGCCGTCGTGTCCGGCACCGCCGTCGTGTCCACCACAAATTCCCCGGTTGCTACGTCGCCAGTCACCGCGACGGTTACCCTCGGTGCCCTGACGATCAAAGATGCCTGGGTGCGCTCCGTGACCGTGTCCGAGACCATGCCTATGTCCGATACCATGCCCATGTCCGCGACCGCGACCGTTTCTGGCACCACGACGCCGAAAGCCACCCCCAAGCCCGAGGGTGCTGAAGGGTCGGAAGGCGCAGGCGAAGGCGCGGGCGAAGCTGCCGCGCCGACGGTTACCACAGGTGCCTACCTGACCATCACCAACAGTGGCACCACGTCCGACACGCTGATCCAGGCCAGCGCCGCGTCTACCGTCGCGACAGCGGTCGAACTGCACACGATGGTTGATGAGGGCGGCGTCATGCAGATGCGCCCGGTGACGCAGATCGAAGTGCCCGCCAAGGGCGAGGTGATGCTCAAGGTTGGCAGTTTCCACATCATGCTTATCGGTGTCAAGCAGGACCTGAAGGTGGGCACGGTCGTCAAGCTCACCCTGACCTTCAAGAACGCTGGTACGGTTGAGGTCGAGGCCGTCGTTCGCGCCTCGTAGTTTCACATCCGAACCGATCCGGGGGCACGGGCGACCGTGCCCCCACCACAAGTGAGTGCTACCCCAATGCCACGGATCGCCCTCCTCCTGATACTGCTGAGCCTAGTAGGCTGTGGGGCACCTCTCCAACTGACGGGCACGGCCATTGAACCCCCAAAGCTGGCCCCCGATTTCACCCTGACCGACGAACTCAACCAAGCTTTTACCCTCAG
>CAIRDL010000910.1 GCA_903877345.1 uncultured Oscillochloris sp.
CCTGACCGATCACGGATCCACGCATCACGGATCAGATGGGATATTTTAAAAAGTTCCGCTTGCCTTACCGGGTTCTATTATACCAGGATGAACTGCGGTGTTATAATGCCCGCAGATCGAGCGCTTGTCGCAAGGATTTTTTTATGCCCGACGCTACCCACGCCCCCCAGCGCCCCGCCGAGATGGACAAAGCTTACGAGCACCAGCAGGTCGAGCAGCGCCTGTACGCATGGTGGGAGCAGTGCGGCCTCTTCGCACCGCGCCCCGAAGCCCCCAAGCCCCCGTTCGTCATCGCCATTCCGCCCCCCAACGTCACCGGCGAACTGCACCTCGGCCACGCGATGTTCGTCACCATTGAGGATCTGCTGACCCGCTGGCGCCGCATGCAGGGCTACCAAACCCTCTGGGTACCCGGTACCGACCACGCCGGCATCGCCACCCAAACCCAGGTCGAACGCCTTTTACGCAGCGAGGGCACCTCACGGCAGGCCGTCGGGCGCGACGAGTTTCTGCGCCGTACCTGGGACTGGAAGGCGAAGTACGGCGGCGAAATCACCAACCAACTGCGGCGGCTCGGTGCCAGTTGCGATTGGCCCCGTGAGCGTTTCACCCTCGACGCGGGCCTTTCTTACGCGGTGCATACCGCCTTCAAGCGCCTCTACGACGACGGCCTCATCTATCGCGGCACCTACCTCGTCAACTGGTCGCCCAATCTCCAGACCGCCGTTAGCGACCTGGAGGTTGAGTACGAGCAGCGGAACGTCTCAATCTGGTACGTGCGCTACCCCGTCCTCAGCGCGGCTTGGTCTGGCCCGCAAGGCGCGTGGGGCAGCGGCAGTTGGGCCGCCGGGGCCGAAACCTGGATCACCGTCGCCACCACGCGCCCCGAAACCATCCTCGGCGATACGGCGGTCGCCACCGCTCCCGGCGACGAGCGCTTCGCCGCGTTGCTGGGTTGTCAGGCGGTGCTTCCGGCCCTCGGGCGCACCATCCCAATTATTGCCGACGAGTATGTTGACCCCGCCTTTGGTTCTGGGGCGGTCAAAATCACGCCCGCCCACGACAAAAATGACTACGAGGTCGGCAAGCGTCACCAGCTCCCCCAGATCAACATCATGCAGAAGGATGCCACGATCAGCGCGGCAGGCGGCCCCTACGCCGGCCTGGATCGCTTCGTGGCTCGTAAGGCCATCCTCGCCGATCTTGAACGTGAAGGCTTACTGGTCAAGACCGAACCGCACACCATGAGCGTCGGCATCAGTCAGCGCGGCGGCGAGGTGATCGAACCCCTGCTCAGCGAACAGTGGTTCGTGCGGATGCGCCCCTTGGCCGAATTGGCCCTCGCGGCGGTGCGCGAAGGCCGCACGCGCATCATTCCTGAGCGCTTCGAGAAGGTTTATTACCATTGGCTCGAAAACATCGAAGACTGGTGCATCTCGCGCCAACTTTGGTGGGGCCACCGCATCCCCGTCTGGTATATGCCCGACGGCACGATGGTCGTCCCCGCCCCCAACGAGGCTCCGCCCGCTGAGGCCACTCAAGACCCCGATGTGCTCGATACGTGGTTCAGTTCGGGCCTCTGGCCTTTCTCGACCCTGGGTTGGCCCGAGGCGACCGACGACATGCGCCGTTTCTACCCGACCAGCGTGATGGAGACGGGCTACGACATTATCTTCTTCTGGGTCGCTCGCATGATGATGATGGGTTGCTACCTGACCGACGTGGCTCCCTTCCACACCATCTACCTGCACGGCCTGGTGCGTGACGAGCACGGGCGCAAAATGTCCAAGAGCTACGGCAACGTCGTCAACCCGCTGACCGTGATGGACGTGCAGGGCACCGACGCGCTGCGCTTCACCCTGGCAACGAGCGGCACGCCAGGGCAGGATCTCAACCTCAACCCGCAGCGCATCGAGGCGGCGCGTAACTTCTGCAACAAACTCTGGAACATCACCCGCTTTGTGCTGGGGAAACTCGGCCCCGAGCGCGCTTCAGCCTTCACGCTCGCCCCCGCAAGCCTCAGCTTAGCCGACCGTTGGATCCGCTCGCGCTACGCCCGCCTAACCATCGAGGTGGAGCGCCTCATGGCGAGCTACAACTTCGGCGAGGCCGGGCGGCAGATCCAGGAGTTCCTCTGGAGCGAGTTTGCCGACTGGTATGTCGAAATCGCCAAGGTGCAACTCGACCACGCCAGCGACCCCGGCCCGACCCGCGCCGTCCTCTACAGCGTGCTTGAGGGTGCGCTGCGTCTGCTCCACCCCTTCATGCCTTTCGTCACCGAAGAGTTGTGGCAATACCTGACCGGCGACAGCCCGACGGAGAGCCACTACCCCGCCGCGCCGCACTCCATCATGCTTGCGGCCTACCCGGTCGTGTCGGCCACCATGCTTGACGAACTCGCCGAACGTGATTGGGCGCTGACCCAAGACCTCATCGTCGCCATCCGCAACGCCCGCAGCGCCTACAAAGTCGAGGCGGCGAAATGGGTCACAGCCACCGTAGTCGGCGGCGAACACACCGCCCTCTTGCGCTCCCAAGCCGCGCTTATCGCCCGCCTGGGCCGCGTGGCTGCCGACAGTCTGACGTTGGTTGAGCATCTCGACGAGCAACCCAAACAGGCCGCTGCCATCGTCCTTGGCGCAATCGCGTGCTACCTGCCCCTGGCCGGCATGCTTGACCTTGAGGCCGAGCGCGCCCGCGTGGCGAAAGAGCTTGACGCCGCCGCCGCCGACGTAGCCCGTCGCGAAACCAAACTGGCCAACGAAAGCTTCACCGCCAAAGCCCCGCCCGCCGTAGTCGCCCGCGAACGTGAAGGTCTTGAAACCGCCCGTGCCACTCTCGCCCGCCTGCGCGCCCGCGTCGCCGAATTGTAGCGGCGCCACCCTATCGCATGGTTGGATGGATCTAAGGAAGCGGGCGCTCACCCCATCGGGAGCGTCCGCTTCCCCGCTTGAGGGGCCGTGCGCCAACCAACCTGACTACCGCCAAACGTATCTTTTCGGCGGCCCCCAGTGGTATGTGGGCAACCCAACGCCACACCCGCCGCAGCCACCCCGATGGCTGCCACCACCTCACCCGGCTTAGGCATGGTGCAAACCAGCTTGACCGTTTGGGCACATGCACCTCGTTCTGTTGCGGCAAAGCTGCAAGCTAAAATTTGCAAGCTAAAAAGGGCGCTTCTCTGTGCCGGCAAACATTGCCGTCATTGCATGTCTGTGCTATGATGGCGGCGAGGTGAGCTTGTGGGCGCTGCACCGTGGCCCCTTCGACAAACGCATAAAAAGTCAAAGCTCGAGGTTGCGCCTGATGCTCAGCCCGTCGCCTGCCTGGATCAGCATCTACCTCTACCCGCCCTTGGCGGCGCTAGTGCTCTGGGCGGGCTTCACCGCTGTGGTGGTGGGCCTCAACCGCCGTGGCCCCGGCCCCGGACGGATCGCCCTCATCGCTACCTTGCCCCTCCTCGCCCTAGCCCACCGCGAACTCTGGCTTACCAGTGCCGACGGCAGCGCGACGGGCGCGTACCGCGCCTTTGTCGCTGGCAGCGCCATTTGGGCTTGGCACGAACTGGCTTTCTACAGCGGGGTGCTCACCGGCCCTTGGCGCGCCCCATGTCCCAGTGATGCGCGTGGTTTCGTCCGCCTCGGATATGCCCTGGGCACCCACCTTTTCCACGAATTGGCGGTTTTGGTCGAGTTGGCGTTGCTGCTCTGGCTGTTGCGCGACGGCACCAACGCCCTCGGCCTGTTGGTTTTCAGCCTCAGTTGGGCCATGCAACACAGCGCCAAGCTCAACGTGCTGTTCGGCGTACCGGCGCTCAACGTCGCGTTATTTCCACCCCACCTGCGCTATCTGGGCAGTTATTGGCGTCGCCGGTCACCCCGTGGTTTCTTCATCCCCTCGCTCTCCGTCGCCACCCTGCTGGCGATTATGCTCTGGTCTGCCGCCCATACCTACGAGCTTGAACCCGCCGGTGTCCGGCTGGCCCTGTTGGCCGCCCTCGTTAGCCTCGGGGCCGTCGAGCATGCGCTTCTGGCGCTGCCTGGACGCCGCGTGGCCGCCGGGGTGGCTTCCGCCAGAGCGCCGAACCCCGGCGAGTAAGTAGTCCGGCAACGAGGTTTTCTTGCAAAAGCGTTGGCTGCGACAAGCTCAGCCAACGGACGCTGGCAAAG
>CAIRDL010000911.1 GCA_903877345.1 uncultured Oscillochloris sp.
CACATGCCTGTTATGCTCCCCCTGTGTGACGTGGCCGAGTAGCTGTTGCGGGCTACCCTCTCTGGATCGCTGAGGCTGCACTATGGCGCTTGAACCCCTTTCACTCCCCGCCGAGCACGAACGTCTGGCCGCTTTGTACCGCTATCAAATCCTTGATACGCCGTCGGAACGCGACTTCGACGCGCTGGTGCAGTTGGCCGCTGCGGTCTGTGGGGTGCCTGTCGCTGCAATCACGCTGATTGACCGCGACCAGCTCTGGGCTAAGGCGTGGCTCGGCCCGGCCTTCCCGCCGGTGCCGCGCTCCATCAGTTTCTGCGCCCGCGCCATTGAGCAGCCCACCGAGGTGCTGTTCGTCCCCGATGCACGGGCCGATGCGCGCTTCCAGGCCAATCCCCTCGTCACGGGCGAGCCGCACCTGCGCTTCTATGCTGGCGCGCCCCTCGTCACCCCGGAAGGCTACGCGCTCGGTACGCTCTGTGTGTTCGACCACGAAACCCACGAACTCACCCCACTCCAACTCAACACGCTGAAGGTGTTGGCGCAACAAACGGTTATGCACCTAGAGCAGCGCCGCCAAATTGTCCTTTTGCAAGAGGCCGCAACAGCCCGTCAGGCAAGCGAACGCCACGCCCAGTATCTTGTGGACGAACTTCAGCGGCAGGCCCGCACCCTCACGCTGCTCGACCAAGTCCGCACCAGTCTGGCCCACAAGGTTGAACTCGCTGCCGTGCTGCGGACGGTCGTCGAGGCGAGCGCTTCAGTTTTTGGCTACCCTTTTGTCAGCCTTTATTTGTGCCAACAGGATATGCTGCTGCTCCAGCATCAGGTCGGCTATGCCCAACCTGTCGCGGCGCTGCCCATCAGCAAGGGCGTCATTGGGCGCGTTGCCCTGAGCGGCAGACCTAGTGTGCTCAGCGATGTGCGGACTTCCCCCGACTATTTTGTCCTCGACCCCACGACGGTCAGCAAGGTTGCGGTGCCGCTGTGGGTGCGCGGCGAAGTGGTCGGGGTGCTCAACGTCGAAAGTCCCATTCCGGGGGCGCTGGGGCAGGCCGATCTTGAACTGCTGCTCGCCCTAGCCGACCACGCCACCATCGCCATCGAACGCGCCCGGCTCTACGGCGACCTCCAGAACACGCTCCGCGAAACGTTGCTGCTTAACCGCGTGATCACGGCTGCCGCCAGCGCCCCCGACCACCTTGCGGTGCTGAAGGTCGCCTGTGCCGAATTGGCCCGGGCGCTGGAGGTGCCGCAGGCCGCCTGTGCGCTCTTCAATGAGCAGCGGACGCACTTGACGGTGGTGAGCGAGTATTGTGCGCCGGGACGACCTTCGGGCCTGGGTGCGCTGATTCCCGTGGCCGGCAATCTGCTGACCGAACTGGTGCTGAGCCAGCGAGCGCCGGTGCAGGTGCCCAATGTTTACACCGATCCCCGCACCGCCGCCACCGCTGATCTGTTTGCCCATCGTGGCACCGCCGCGCTGCTGCTCTTGCCCCTGCTGGTGCAGGATGAGATTGTCGGCACAATTGGCCTTGATGCGATTGCGCCGCGCACCTTCACGCCTGAGGAAATCGCCCTGGCACAGTCTGTCACCTGGACGGTCGGGCCAGCCTTGGAGAATGTGCAGCTTACGACGGCGCTCAAGGCTGAGTTGGCGGAACGCGCCCGCACCGAGGCCGCCCTGCGTGAAGCCAAAGATTCCGCCGAGGCCGCCACGCGCGCCAAGTCTGAATTTTTGGCGAACATGAGCCACGAGATCCGCACGCCAATGAATGCGGTTATCGGTATGACGGGGCTGCTGCTCGACACCGCCCTTGGCTACGAACAGCGCGAGTTCGTCGAGACGATCCGCACCAGCGGCGACGCTTTGTTGACGATTATTAACGACATTCTCGACTTTTCAAAGATTGAATCGGGGAAACTCGACCTCGAACAAGCGCCGTTCGACTTACGCGATTGTCTGGAGGCGTCGCTCGATCTGGTGGCTGCGCGTGCCGCCGAACATAGCCTCGACCTCGCCTACATGATCGCGCCCGACGTACCGCACACCATCGTCGGCGATGTCACCCGCGTGCGCCAGATCCTCGTCAATCTGCTCAGCAATGCAGTGAAATTCACCCCTAAAGGCGAAGTGGTACTCGCAGTGGCGATGCGTCACATACCCGGTCAGCCGAGCCGCATCATGGTGAGCGTGCGCGACACCGGCATTGGCATTCCCGCCGACCGGATGGATCGGCTCTTTCGGGCCTTCAGCCAAGTGGATACTTCCACCACGCGCCAATACGGCGGCACGGGGCTTGGCCTCGCCATTAGTCGCCGCCTCTGCGAACTGATGGGCGGCGAAATGTGGGTCGAGAGCCGCGTGGGCGTCGGCACGACCTTTTTCTTCACCGTGACGGCCCCAGCAGCGCAGGCACCGCCGCGCATCTACCTGCGCGGCACCGTGCCCCAACTGGCGGGGAAACGGCTGTTGGTGGTGGACGACAACGCGACCAATCGCCAGATTTTGACTTTGCAGGCTGAGGCGTGGGGCATGCGCGTACGCACGGCGGTTTCGGGCAGCGAAGCACTGCTCTGGCTTGAACAAAACGAAACCTTTGATGTGGCGGTGCTTGACATGCAGATGCCAGAGATGGACGGGACGCAACTCGCGGCGGCGATCCAGGCCCGGCGGTTGCCGCACAAACTGCCCATGATCCTCCTCACCTCGTTTGGGCGGCGCGAGGAGGATCTGGGCGCGGGCCATTTTGCCGCCAACCTGACCAAGCCGGTCAAGGCGGCGCAACTCTACGAAGTGCTGCTCAGTGTCATTGGCGATACCGGCACCCGGCGGGCCAACCACACGGCGCAGGGCAGTTTCGATGGCGCAATGGCCGTCCGGCTGCCGTTGCGGTTGCTACTGGCTGAAGATAATGTGATCAATCAGCGGGTGGCGCTCAAAACCTTGGAGCGGATGGGCTACCGCGCCGACGTGGCGGCGAACGGCTTGGAGGTGCTTGATGCACTGGCGCGGCAACCCTACGACGTGGTGCTGATGGATGTGCAAATGCCGGAACTTGACGGTCTGGAAGCCTCACGGCGGGTTGGGCGTGAACTGCCCCACGCCCGGCGCCCCTACATCATCGCGATGACGGCGAACGCGATGCAGGGCGACCGCGAACTCTGTCTGGCTGCCGGGATGGACGACTACATCAGCAAGCCGGTGCGCGTCGAGGAACTGGTGGCCGCCCTGGAGCGCAGCACGACGCACCGGCACGCGCACAAGCCGCACGAGGTGGAGGCGACTGCACCAGAGGCGCTGATTGACCAAGCGACCCTTGACCGTTTGCTACAGAGTTTGGGCGATGGCGACCCGGTTATTTTGGTCGAACTGATTGAGTTGTTCCTCGCCGAGACGCCCAAACAGATTGGCGAACTCCGGCATGCGCTGCTCGCCCAGAATGTCACCGAAGCAGCGCGGGCCGTCCACACCCTCAAGGCGAACGCCGCCATTCTCGGTGCGGGCGCGCTCACAACCCTGAGCGCCGAACTAGAGGTGCTTGCGGGGCAGGGCCATCTTCAGCGGGTGCAGGCGCGGCTACCTGAACTTACGGGGGCGCATGGGGCCACGTGTGCCGCCCTTGAGACGCTACGCTTGCGCTACTTGGGCCTCGCGCCGCTAGGGTGATCACGGTGGGTGGGGCAGTGTCCTCGCTGGCTTCGACAAGCTCAGCCAACGAGGACGCTGCGGGCGAGGACGCTGCG
>CAIRDL010000912.1 GCA_903877345.1 uncultured Oscillochloris sp.
CACCTTCAGCGGGCATCGCGACATCTACACTGTGCAGGTGGCAGATGGACGGGCCTATGTCATGGCGAGTGACGGCAATGGCACCAACCATTTCCAAATCCTCGACCTGACGACGCCAACAACGCCAACCCTGATTGGCGACGTGGAACTGCTACAGGCGCAGTATGGCGGGATGGATGGGGAACTGCGGGTGCATGGCAACTATGTCTATGTGGCGACCAGCGCCCAAGCCAATCACACGGGCGGCTTGGTGGTGCTGGACATCACGACACCAGCGACACCACAAGTGGTGGGCACGCTCTTCCTCACTGATGCCGGACGTATCCCCTGGAAGGGCACGGGCCTCGCGGTCGCCGGTACCGAGGTCTTTTTGGCAGGGCAGAGTGCGCTCTACACCATTAGCGTCGCCAATCCGGCGCAACCCGTCGTCACGGGGCAGCAAAGTTTCCCGGCGACGTTCGGCCCGGCCCTTGGGGGGCGGGTGGTCGTGAAGGATGGCTACGCCTATGTGAGCGTCTACCGTGATGTTGCCACGAGCACCAGCAAAGGCGGCTTGGCCGTCTACAAGCTTGATCAAGACCTCCCCCGGCTCGCTGCCAGCCCAGCGAATGGGCCAGCCGCTGGCACCATTGTGCTGAACGGTACCGGCTTCACCCCAGGCGGCTACGCGGGTACCCTAACCTGGGATGGGCAACCCCTCCAGAGCGTTGCGTTCGCATTGGGCGGCACTGTCCAAATCACGGTGACGATCCCCAGTGACGCCACGGTCGGCACCCACACGGTAGCCCTTTGCGCCGGAGCAACCTGCCCCGGCAGTCAGAACGCTTGGGCCACCGTCACCGTTGAACCAGGGCTCGTTGATATGCCAACCGAAGAGACGCGCCGCGCAACCGAGTTTTTAGAGGAGATGCGGAATAGCCCGATGGCACCGGGTTGGGAGACTGCGCGCCTGAGCGGGGTTGTCCAGCCACTCTATCGTCCTGACGTTGAGGGGCCAGCGTACTATGAATTCGCGGTCGTTACCTCCACCAGCCCACTTTCAAGTCAAGCGGTGAGCAGTGTGCTGGCCGAAACGCTCCCGGCGGGATATATCATCCTCGCAACGGGCAGCCACGACTACCCAATTCCACACTGGAACAGCACCGGGGAGCCACCGACGACCCTGCTCAATCAGGTAGCGGCAGCAAACGGACAGACTGCCGAGAAGTATTACAAACTCGACAGCCTATCTTATGCCGCAGAAGATCATCAAGGGGCCTTAGTCGCGACATTGGGTGCTCAGCCAGCTAAGGTGAGCGGTATCAACGTCACCCAGCCCGTGACCGAGTCGGCAGCTACTTGGCAGCCGAGTGCGCCAGCCAGTGATGATGGCGGCTCCGCTACGATGACCGGAACCCTAACGACCAGTGGCCCCGCTGCCCCGGACGGGATGCAAATCACCACCTGGGAATCGTGGCAAGCCCTAAAGACAGGCTACAAGGCGAGCTACCAACCGCTCATCACCAGCCTCACGCAGCAAGCTGACGCAGACTGGACAGTGGAGACCAGCATCATCAGCCAGGGTGTCGCGCTGAGCAAAGGCCAGAGCTACAATCTGCCGCTGCTGTCAGACCGAGGGGCGCTGGTCGGCCTTGATACGCTGCCCACCATTACCCTTACTGGCCCCGGCAGCGCCCTCGTCCAAACGCGGGTGCTCACGACAAACGTACCTCCGATCTACCAGCTTACGGTGCTCAATGCAGTGATCGGCCAAGACACGCCGCTTGAAGTGCAGATCAGCTACGCCAACGGTCGCTCAGAAACGGTGAAGTTTACGATCCGCGAACTCTTGCCCGAGCGGGTCTTCCTCCCCGTCGTCACCACCAGACTGCAAGGGAAGACAGGCAGCATCACACCGGCCAATGCCACCCTTCAAGGAAATTGGGGCGCTTGGTCATACGCTTGGGCGGGCAGTCACGAAGACCAGCGCATGTACGATCAGATCAGCAAGGGCAGTGCGCCCAACACTTCGGCATGTTGGAGCGGTTGTGGGCCAACTGCTTGGGCCATGCTCTTCGGGTGGGCTGACTATCAGGCGTCACTCAATCAAGTCCCGTGGAAGGGGCGGTGGGGGCTGTACCGAGCGAATGGGGGCTATGGTGGCGATGCGGTAGCCCCACGTCTCATGGACAAGGATTTCGGGGTGCGTACGATGATCTGGGAGCTTCGCAACGAGGTCGGAACCTTCTGTCTCTTGGGTCAAGGGGCGACGTACCCTTGGAATATGAGTAAGGCTGCGCTGTATCTCCAGAACCGCAGCAACATTTACCTCGCTACCCACTACAACGTGTTGGGCATCGCAACACCCGACCTCAGAGACCGCGCCCGTGATGTGATCAGGTATCGTGCGACGCCTGTGATCATCGGGACGGGCTGGTGGCTCCAGCATTACCCCCTGGCCTATGGGTACATGGTTCGCTCACGAACGGTTAAGATCCTCTTCTGGAGCTACACTGAGTATCAGCACCAGTTCTACGTGAACCAAGGCAACGGGGGGACAACAGGTTGGGTTTCTGGCGACACATGGTTTGTCGGTGAGATTGCGCCGTAAGACGGGCAGCGCAACTCTCCGTATCGGGGGATCGGGGATCGGGACGAAGGCTTCCCGACCCCCATCCCCCGACCCCTCAACTCAGCGGAGCGCCAACCACTGCACCCCCGGCGCATCCAACAGCCCCCAACGGAAGCGCCCCTGGGGTGTTGCCACGAGATACTGGTTGTCGAGCCAGGCGACGAAGCACATGGGGCCACGCGGCGACGGCACTTCGTCCATAACGACACGCCCGTCTATAAGCAAGCGGCTTGTTCGTTCGCCCCACTCGATCACGTACTCGTGCCACGCGGTCATCGGCACGCGCACCTGCACCTCAGCCACGCCCACCGCCCGCTGAAGCGGCGGCCATAAGCCCCGATACAGCGCCGGAATTCGCAACAGCGGTACCACAAAGGGTGCCAACGGCAACAACGCCAAGGCAGCACGGCGACCTGTGTCAATGGTGGCTGCTTTCCAGCCTTGGCCGGGCACGCCGAGGGCTAACGGCATGTCGTTTGGGGCCGAG
>CAIRDL010000913.1 GCA_903877345.1 uncultured Oscillochloris sp.
ATCGGGCTGCGTCCCGCGCTGTTGGTCGGGGCGTTGCTCCACGCCGCATCGCTGCTCGGGGTTGCGCTTTGGACGGCACCCCTGCCCTTGCTCGTGAGCGTGGCCCTTGGTGGCCCTGCCGCACTGCTTTTCCAGGTCAGCGCAGCGCCCTATATGCTGCGGCACAGTAGTCCCGTCGAGCGCGATCTGCTCTTTGCCCTAAGCGCCGGACTGAACATCGGCGTCGGCGGCTTCGGCAGTCTGGTCGGCGGGTTTGTGCCAGGGCTGGCTGCCGCCCTTTTCGCATTACCCCCGCAGAGTGCCGCCGCCTACCGGGTGACGTTCGTCGCTGCCGCAGCGCTGACCGCCCTCGCTGTCTTGCCGCTGGTACGCGCCGAAGGTCAAGCGCCAAGTGCGGTGCCGAACGCTACCCCATCGGCGCGGCGCGTCAGGTTGGGCGTGTTGGCACGAGTGGCGCTCGCCGCCTGGCCCTTTGTCATCTCGCCCCTGCTCATCTCGTGCGGGGCTGCGCTGCTCATTCCGTTCCTCAGTCTTTACTTGCGTGAACGTTACAACGCACCCGACGCCGCCCTCGGAGTGCTTTTCGCCATTGTTGGCGTGGCGACCGGGACGGCAACCCTGCTCGCCCCACTGCTCTCGCGGCACCTTGGGAAGATGGGCAGTGTGGTGCTTACCCAGACCCTCGCCATCCCCTGTCTGCTGCTCCTTGGCGTTGCCCCGACCTTGTGGCTGGCGGGAGCGGTCGCGCTGGTGCGCGGCGCACTGATGAATATGGCTGCGCCGCTCTACGATGCCTATGCGATGGAGCAAACGCCTGAAGTGGCACGCCCGGTCGTGATTGGGCTGATCAACGGAGCCTTCTCGGTGGGCTACCTTGTTGGCCCTCTCGTCAGCGCCCACGTTCAACGGGCCTACGGCTTCGGCCCGCTCTTCGTCGCCACAGCGCTGTTTTACGCCTGCGCCGCTAGTGCGAACGCCCTCATTTTTCTGCGGCGCGGGGCTAGTACACCGTCCGAGTAATTCTGATGGGTTGTCCGAAGGCCGTAGAGGCGGCTCGCGAGCCGCCTCTACCCATCAAATTTACTCGGATGATGTACTAGAGCGCGTTCTACCGGGGGAACTAGCGGGTGAAAGGGGCGACCTCTGCCGTATTTCCGTAAACAGGCTAATGTTAGGTAGCAAACGTGTATTGATGATCACACCACAAAGGCACGAAGCGCACAAAGACCGAACGGGTAGGCTCGGCACCGCTGTACCCTTTGTGCCTTTGTGGTGCATGAGCAAGCTCGTTGCCGGATTCCTCAACGGTTTTGGGGAAGATACGTTCCACTGGCGACCAACGTACCGGGTGCAACGGTGACACCGTCGGGTACGCTTGTGCCCTGGCCCAACACCGCCCCCCGCGTGATCAACTGGGTGCGACTGAGCAAGCCCCGCGTCTCGGCACTGGGTTGCAGTTCGGTGAAAGGTCGCGCCGCCAGCACCGCCCCGGCCCCCACTTGTGCCTCATCGTCAAGCCAACTGGCCGTGATCTGCGCCCCCGCGCCCACCTTGACGCCCGCCGCAAGCACTGAACCTGTCACCACCGCGCCCGCATCCACACGACAGTCAGCGCCAAGTGCGGCAGGCCCAATGATGCGCGCCTCGGGATGCACAACCGCCGTGGGATGCAGGAAGATCGGGCCGTCGGTACGCCGCACCAGCAAGAACTGCGCGGCGCTCAGCGCCTCCCACGGGGTACCGACGGGGACCCAATGGCCTGTGCAGATGTGGGGCGATACCGTGGCGGTCGCGGCGAGGACACCAATCAGGTCAGTGAGTTCGAGTTCGCCACGGGGCGACGGGGTGATTTGGGCGAGTAGAGGAAAAACCGCTGCGTCGAATTTGTAGATGCCAGGATTAGCCAGCGCGTTGGGCGGGGGCTGCGCGGGCTTTTCAAGAATGCCGCGCACGGTGTTGTTCGCGAGTTCGAGGATGCCGAAGGCTCGGGCGTCGGCGACAGGCAACCCAGCGACACCGTAGCGCCCGCGCCCGACGCCCTGCACATCCTCGCGGGCAATCAGGTTGTCGCCATAGAGCAGGAAGAACGGCGCGTCAAGCGGGCCGACCGCCAAGAGCGCACCGGCGGTGCCGTTGACCACCGTCTGCTGCACGTAGCGCAACCTGAGGCCGCGATAGGTTGCGCCAAAGGTCGCCTCCACCATTGCAGCGCGGTAGCCGACCACCAGCGTGACATGCGTGACGAGACCCACCAATTCATCGAGAATGTGCGCAAGGAGCGGACGGTCAAGCAGCGGAATGAGCGGCTTGGGGCGTTGCAACGTCAAGGGACGGGTGCGCTGCGACTCACCGGCGGCGAGAATGACTGCGTGGTATGTGGCGCAGGGGTCGAGGCCCATCGCAAAGCTCCTTGTGGCTCATGTGGCACTGCGGTCAAGCGCACAACACCTACAAGCCATAAAACACCCGGTATTCCCGCACGAAATGTTCAATGAAGCGTTCGGAATCACCGCCCGACGACAACCCAAGGCGTGTGTGCAACACGAGGGCCAGATCGTGGGCCAGTTGGCTCCGGCGGGCCGGTGCAAGCTCGGCGCGGCGATGCAGAAACGCCTCGGCCAGTTCGTAAGCTGCTCCCTGCACCAGATGGAGGTTCGGCAGTAGCGGCGCGCTTGGCGCATCGGCGGCGCGGGGCGGCACCACTGCCGGGGCCATGCTGCGCGTAAGCAGCGCCAGAGTGAGGGTGGAGCCTTCACGCACTACGAGGGTACCCGCCGCCAGATCGCCCAGACGCCGGGAGCGTCCGTCGGCAAACATCACCAGCACGCCGAGGCCGTAGCCGAAGGGCAGAAAATCAAGCAGGCGGATGAGGTTGCGGATGGCTGAGGCGCTGAAATCGAGCGGACGCCCGCCCTCGCGGATGACCCGCAGGCCAAAGCAGCGTCGTCCGGGACTCTGCCCCGACCACATGAGGTCGAAGGCCAGATAATAGCACCAGAGCAGCACAAAGGCGAGGATGGCCCAGACGGTGAGCAGGATGGTGGTGAAGAGATCGCTTGTGCCGCCCGCGCTACTCGCCACCATTGTGATGACCGCCCCAAGGGCCGCTTGGAGCAGCAGAATGAGCAGGGAGTCCACGGTAGCAGCGAGACAGCGCGAACCCGCCCCGGCCACCGCATACTCAATCGTCACGACCTCTGGGGTTTCGACGCTGTACTGGCCTTCGGCGGTCAACATGTCACAGCGCGGGGCGCTCCGCATCATCGGGAGGAGCCGAGACGAGATCTGGCTCGTGTTCATCCTCCAAATGGGTCATATCATTGACGGTCAAGGTTGTCCAAGCCTCAGGGTTGACCTGCATCATGCTGATCGACGTATTGCCAATGTGCGGAAAGCGCGTAAACCCATTGCCCTGGTAACCCTCGGCGTGCGCCAAAAGCATACGGATGCAACCACCGTGGGTAATCAGGCCGAGGGTACTGGCCCCGTGGTGCTTGGTGATGGCGTCTACGGCCTCAACGACGCGCTTCTGCATGGCACCCAGGCTCTCGCCGCCGCCACGGGGAACATCTTGGCCCAGTTCAAGCAGCGCCATTTCGGTGGGGTAGGCGAGCTTAATCTCAGCGTGGGTCAGGCCGCTCCAGGTACCCACATCAATCTCGCGTAGATTGGGGAGCAACTGCACCGGCACCTTCACCGCCGCCCCAAGCTCCCAAGCAGTCTGGAAAGCGCGGGCGAGATCGCTACTGTAAATGGCATCGAAGCGCACCCCCTCGCGGGCGAGGCGGCGAGCGACGAGGCGAGCCTGACGGTAGCCAAGCTCATTGAGCGGGACATCGGCGTGCCCTTGCCAGCGTCCAGCGAGATTCCAGTCGGTTTCACCGTGGCGAATAAGGTAGACGGTAGAGATCATAGAATGCTTGCCTTTTGCCATGGGCGGCGTAGTGGAGTCTGCCTTGTGCCGAAACGAGCATGCCGTTATTCTCGCAGTCAATGATACCATAGGATGCGTGGCGGCCTAAGCGCAAGGCTGAATCTGATAGGGCTGTTCCTACGCCTTGACTCTGCTTTACGACCCCGCTAGGACTGCTAGAATGCAATCCAGCGTTGAGCGAGACAAGGATGTTCGTGGACATGGTTCGGTCGCACCCCACCCGATGGGCTATAGGCGTGAGCATTTTCGCCCTTGTGGTGTGTGCTGGGCAGGTGTGGCCCCATCTAACCGCCTCACGCGCCCCGACTTCCCTGCGCACCGTTGATCTAAGCCACGTCGTCCACGAGCGGGTGCCTTATCTTATTGGCGAGCCGCCCACGCAACTGGTTCGCGACGGTGCCGGTCAGCTTACGCAGGTGACACTTGGCACGCACACTGGCTCGTTCTTGCGCGTAATGACCGCCCCAGAATCTGATCTCGCCACGGTCGAGACCCTCTCGCCACACGATTTGGTGCTGTCCGCCATCGTCATTGATGCCCGTGACCAAGCCCAGGATCAGCCCACTTTTACCCTCAGTGTCGCTGACGTACTGGCTTGGGAGCGCACCCACGGCCTCATTCCGCCGGGGGCATTGGTGCTGCTAACGACGGGTTGGGATGTGCGTTGGGGCGATGCCGCCGCGTATCTTCATGCGGGAGCCGATGGTACGCTGCAAGTGCCCGGTTTCGCCCCTGCCGCTGCCGACCTGCTGCTCAACCAGCGCAAGGTGGCGGGCCTTGGGGCTGATGCCCCCGCGACGGCCTACACTCCCGCCACCGGCTTTGCCCTGTGGCTTGCCAATCTTACCAACTTGGAGCAGTTGCCGCCTACAGGGGCAACCATCGTCATCGGTGCCCTGAAGCTCCAAGCTGCTGCGAGCAGCCCTGCGCGGGTGTTTGCGTTGGTGCCGTGATATAGTAGGGGCGAAGCAGCGCGGCCAACCCGTCAGGCGGTACTATGCACAGCCTCAGGCGACGCTTCGCCCAAACGAGAAAGCGCCCGTTATGTCAGAACTGCTCCCCCTCGCCAGTCCCGCCACCCGCCTGCCCAGACCGGCATGGCTGAAAGCCCGTGCCCCCACGGGCGAAGATTACCAAGACGTTCACCGCTTGATGCGCGAGCAGCGCCTACATACGGTCTGCGAAGCAGCTCATTGCCCGAACATGGGTGAATGTTGGAACCACCGCACCGCGACGTTTCTGCTCCTTGGCGACACGTGTACCCGGGGTTGTCGCTACTGCGCGATTACCAAGGGCAAGCCCCAGCCGATTGACGAGGCCGAACCAGAGCGCGTGGCGGCCTCGGTGGCGCACCTGCACCTGCGCTTCGCGGTACTCACGTCGGTTAACCGCGACGATGTGCCCGACGGCGGCGCGCATATTTTTGCCCGCACGATTGAGCTTATTCGCCAGCGTGAACCCGCATGTAAAGTCGAGGTACTCATCCCCGATTTTGATGGCAACTGGGCGGCGCTTCAGGTGGTGCTTGAAGCGCGTCCCGACGTACTCAACCACAACATTGAGACGGTACCCCGGATCTTTCGGCGCTTCCGCCCACGAGCCAGTTTTCAGCAAAGCCTTGAACTGCTCGCCCGCGCCCACGCTTTCGACCCCCAAATGATCACCAAAAGCGGCATGTTGGTCGGCGCAGGCGAAACCAACGCCGAGGTGCTTGAGGTGCTGACGGCCCTGCGCTCAGCCGAGGTGCAGGTGCTCACCATTGGTCAGTACCTGGCTCCCGATAGCAGCTATTGGCCGATTGAGCGCTACGTCACCCCTGCGGAATTTGCCGACTTCCAGGCCGAAGGGCTGCGCTGTGGTTTTCGTCATGTCGAGAGTGGCCCGTTGGTGCGTTCGAGCTACAACGCTCACCAGCACGTTGCGGCTGCCCAGCACTGAGATTTCAGATTTTGGACATAGAGCAGTCCTGCTGTCGCCGCGCATTGCGTTGCAACGGGCAGTGCGTCCTGCAAGCTAAAAGCCGACGCCCGCCAGCCATGTGCGCAACCCTTCCGTGGCCCCTGGCAGCAACGGCAGTACCGCCACACCACTGGCGTACTGCTCGGCGGCACCGTGGCCTGGATAGAGCAGCACCGACGCCAACGTGGCCCGTCCGCCATCCGGTGTACCGATGGCCCCCAGGTAGCTATAGGCGTCTGCGAGCGCCGCTTCGGGCACCCCGCCGCTCGCATCAAGGCGATACTTGGCGTCCAGCACAATGAGGCGCGGCTCCGCACCTGGGCGGGTCACTTCAAGCCCCAGATCCGGCACCCGCGTGTGGCGGTCAAGCGATTGAAGCGGCCCATGCTGCTCATGGGGGCGGTAGCGCGGGTGATAGCGCAGCGCCAACTCAAGGCCCTCTGGCCCCGCCAATACTACGAGCGGCACCTCCTCAGGCAAGGCAAGCAATTGCTCATCGTCGTCAGCCACGAGCAGCGCTTGGGCGACCAGCGTGTACCCAGGCAGTTCAAGCAACGCCAGGGCCGTGCATGCGGCGCACCAGCGCTCGTAAAGCCGGGGCAGGTCGGCCACGGGAAGGCGCAGCGTCGTTTCGTCCCAGGTGAGCAACGGGTGTTGGCGCAGACGTTGCCACATACGATAAACCGCCCGATAGTCAGGGCCACGCTGGAGGCGCGGCGTCGGGCCGCGATAGTTGGTCAGCGGCGGTACACCGGCGAGAAACGGCAGGCCGCGCAGGCCACGCAGATGCTTGCGAACCTGTTGGGTGCGCGCAACTAGAGCAGGCGGCAAAGCTTGCACGGCGATCAGCCGTTCGAGTCGTCGCCACAGGCGGTCGAGAAGCCGTCGGAGCAAGCGATTTTCGTAGGTGTCGTAGCTGGTCGTTGAAGTCGCAAGCACTGCCTCGTCGTGTTCAGGGCGCAGCGTAATGACTCGCGACGAGTCTTGGAGTCGGCCAAGGGCGATGGTCGTCGTGGTGCCGTGCAGTCGGTCGGGCGGACGCTGAGCCAAGCGGGCCACTGCAGCGGCAAACGAGTCGAAAGCGGGGCCGAAAAGCGTATGCACTTCCTCGGTTAGCGTGGCAGGCGTCGGGGCCAGCGCAACGGCGCTGGTGCCACCCGGCAGGGCGAAGACAAGAGCCCGCCCAAGGCGCTGGAGATCGGTGAGCAGCGCGGCGTAGTGTTCAGTGTCCAGTTTACGCGGGGCGACATGCAGCGTCGGGCACACCTCCGCGCTGCGCCCATCAGGCCAGACGGCGCGCAGACAGAGGGCGTAGGCTCCGGCGGTGGCGGGGGCCAACCAACGCCAGCGCCAGGCCGGGTCGCCCGGGCGCAGAAAAGGTTCCAATTGCACGCCCAACACCGCCAGACTCAAGGTTGCGTTGGGTGGCGGCATGGCCCACAACTCGACGGCTTGGCCTTCGGTCAGGGCGGGGGCACTGGTCACGGGGCCGTCGTCAAGGTAAAGTTCAGGTGCATAAGGCATGGGTTTGGCTTGCCGATTTTAGATTGCTACAACCGTAGGCACTGGTCACGGCCCGTATGATTGATTATTAGGGAAGTGGATCTTCTTAATTGTCCCGTCGTGACGTGTGATTCGTGATCCGTGATTGGTCAGGATGTGGCCCG
>CAIRDL010000914.1 GCA_903877345.1 uncultured Oscillochloris sp.
CAGGAGCGTCTATGCACTCGGCTCGCAACCCCTTCACCCTTGATATTTTTGGCTTACCATCTGATCCGCTTACCGCCCTCGATCTGGTGCTCGCCGCCACGCTCACCGCTGCAGGGGTCGGGCACGTCGTGCTTACGCCGCTTTTTTACCGCCATGAAAGTGCGCTGAACCAAGTGTGGTTTGCTGGTTCGGGGCTTGGGTTGACCTTTCTCGGCATGCTCAACCTTGTCCGGGTACGCAGTGGCGATGCCACCGCCCGGGGGCTGAGCCGGGTCGCGAACCCTGCGGGCGCGCTCTTCCTCACGGTGGTAGCGGCCCGCCTACGCGATCCCCAAACCTTCGCCGCCTTGGCACTCAGCCTGGGACTGACGGGCTTGGCCTTGCGCCCATCCAAAGAGCAGGCATAGTTCAGGCTCAGCAGTTTCAGCTTGACGGTTCGTAGTAAGGGCTTTAGCCCTGTGCAAAGCTTTCTAACGCAGCTGAAGCCGCTACTACGAACCGCACACGGCTTAAACCATGCCTCCTGCTACCTTTGTGCCTTTGTGGTGAAGCAAACAACTATCGTTGTAGTGCTAAGGCGAACGCCTGACAACTCAGCGCACATAGATCAGGGGAGGGCCATGCCCTCCCCTGAAAATTCAAAATGAGTGACCGTGCTACTCGTTGCTCTTGACCGCCCCCTTCAGGGTACTACTGGCACTAAAGCCGGGCGTCTTGGTAGCCGCAATCTGAATTTTGAGCTTCGTCTTCGGGTTTACACCCTCACGGGCTTGGCGCGAGCGTACCTCGAAGGTGCCGAAGCCGGTTAACGTCACCTTTTCGCCCCGTTGGAGCTGTTCGGTAATCACCGCGAGCGCCGAGTCGATAACGATCTTGGTTTCCTTCTGCGACACGCTCGCCTTTTCTGCGACGGCCTTGATAAAGTCAGTCTTCTGCATCGGTGTCGTCCTCCTTACAAAGTTGGGGCTTTAGCCCTTCGGGACGCAGTATACCGCATCTGTCAAGCCCCTTGGCGCATTGGAATGCCGTAATCGCCGGGTCTCGCCGTTTTAGCGCATTAGGAAGCCATGTATTTTTTACGAACATAGATACTAATTTAGCAAGGTTATGGTGAACAATAAAACGCGGCGAACCGCATCCTAATGCGATCCGCCGCGTTTTTAGTGTCAATTGATCTGGCTAGGGGAAGGGGGCGGCTTCCGGCGCCGGTCGCGTCACTCACCTTGCCCCAGACCTGATCCTGTGGTCACTCTACCATGCACGGCCCAAGCTGTGAATAGGCCAAGAGGTCAAAGTCGCGTTAGTACCATTGGCGGCGGCGAGTAGGGCCATTGGTCTATAGCGCAGCAAGTTGCTCACCATCCGCCGAAACTTTGTTCGTCGCGCAGGCGGGCTAGTTCGGCGGCGAGGCCCGTGTAGCCCGCCGGGGTGAGCGCACGCAACTCGCTCTTTACCGCCTCATTCACGGCGAGGTCGGCGACAAACTGATGCAAAAGTTCGATGGTCAACGCTTGGCCCCGCGTCAGCGTCTTGAGCGCCTCATAGGGTTCGGGGTAGCCTTCACGCCGCAAGATAGTCTGCACCGCCTCCGCCAACACTTCGGGATGCGCCGTGAGGTCGGCGTGCAAGCGTTCGCCGCGCACCGTCACTTTGGCGAGTCCCCGTAGCGCCCGTTGGTAGCCAATTAGGCTATAGCCGAACGCCACGCCCAGATTCCGCAGCACCGTGCTGTCCGAAAGATCGCGCTGGAGCCGCGAGATCGGCAGTTTGCGGCTGAAATGCTCCAACAACGCATTGGCGAGGCCCAAGTTGCCCTCGGCATTCTCAAAGTCAATTGGGTTGACCTTGTGGGGCATTGTCGAGGAGCCGACTTCGCCCGGCTTGGGGGCTTGGGCCAAGTACCCGTCGCTGATGTAGCGCCAACAATCCTGGCAAAGATCAATAAGAATACTGTTCGCCCGTTTCAGCGCATCACAGAGGGACGCCAGACTGTCGTGCGGCTCGATCTGGGTGGTCAACAGCACCGGCTCAAGATCGAGTGAGCGCACAAACGCCTTCGAGAACTTGAACCAGTCAACGTCCGGCAGCGCGGTGACTTGGGCCGCAAACGTGCCAGTCGCGCCGTTGCACTTCCCCGTGAGTTTCACGGCCAAGATTTCGGCGTTAGCCCGACGCAGACGGGCGAAAAAGACATTGATCTCTTTACCAAACGTGGTGGGCGTTGCAGCCTGCCCGTGGGTGCGGGCGAGCATCGGAGTGGTCGCTTCCGCGTCAGCCAAGGCCCGCAGACGCTCGATGATTTGCCCCAAAGCGGGCAACACGACCAAGTCGCGGGCATCGCGGATGAGCATGCCGTAAGCGAGGTTGTTCACATCCTCGGAGGTAAGGGCAAAGTGAACGGCCTCTTTCCACGCGCCCAGCGCGAGCCGGTCAAGCTGTTCGCGCAGCCAATACTCGACGGCCTTGACATCGTGGTTGATCGTGCGATCCCACGCAGCAATAGCGCGGGCGTCGTCATCGCTGAACTGGCGGTAGAGCGCCCGTAAGGCGGCTTGCTGCTGCGGCGTAAAGGTGGGGACGAAACCAACACTGGGGGCGCGGGCGAGCAGAATCAGGTACTCGACCTCGACCCGCACCCGGTAGCGGAAAAGCGCCGCCTCGCTGAAATAGTGCGCCAAGTCGGCCACATCATCGTGATACCGCCCATCCAGAGGCGACAGCGTGGCGAGGCGGGTCATAGGATCAACAGACATACGGCACCCTTCGTCACAGGTTCGGTTGCTGCAACGAGAGTACCACAAATCGGGTCGCTCCCTTCACCCGCGCCGCAGCGTGATGAGCGTCACTTCGGGCGGGCAGCCCAGGCGTAACGGCAACCCACCGAGCCCCCGGCTCACATAGACCTGGGTGGTAGCTCCGACGTGGGCGTGGCCCACCGGGTAGCGCCACCCGTGGCGGGGCAGACAAAACGAGCCCAGCCCCGGCAGTTTCATGTGGCCGCCGTGGGTGTGCCCCGAGAGTTGCAGGTGTACGCCATGCAAGGCCGCTTCGTCGGCCATGTCTGGGCAATGGGCCAGCAGCAGCGTGAACGCGCCCTGGGGTGCGCCCGTCAAGGCGGCGTGCATGTCGGGAACCCCGCCCCACAGGTCGTCTACCCCAGCGACGACCAACGCTGCGCCGCCAAAGCTCACCTGCCGATGCGCGTTGGTCAGGAACACGATACCCAAAGGAGCCAGCGCGTGCTGGATCGCCGCCACGCCTTCCCAGTAGTCGTGGTTGCCCAACACGGCGTAGGCCCCCAGTGGCGGGCGCGGCAACGCCGCAAGGAGCAGCGGCAGTTGCTGAATGGCGTGTTTGTAGCTGACAAAATCGCCAGTGAACGCCAGCAGATCGGGTTGCTCGCGGGCGAGTTGGGCGATGGCCCAGCGACTGTTGCCGGTCGTGAAGCGCATGCCGAGATGCATGTCGCTGATTTGGCCGATGCGTAGCCCGTCAAGGCCCGCCGGGAGCGTGGGGAAGTGCAGCGTGACCCGTTCGAGGCGCGGGCTGCGCGGCTCGTGGAGCAGCGCGTAGGCCGCCCCCGCTGCCCCGGCAGCGCCAAGGGCGATGAAGGCGGGCAGCCCACCTGCGGCGACTGTTAGGCTTGCCAACAGGCCGCCCGCCGCTGTTGCGCCCAACCAGCGCCCCGAGTAGCGCACCCTGCCTGGTCGGGGGTCGAAGCGTCGTGTCCGCGCTTGCGTCGGTACGCTGGGGATGGGGGATGCGGGATGCGGGATGGAGGATAGATGGTCATGGTTCATATGTGGCGATTTCAGTTTTGCCGTTTGTAGGACGCGCCTACGAACGGTCATTCACGGGAGAGAGGCAACATGTTGCGTCTCTCCCGCCCAACTTCAGTATACACAAACCCATAAATGGAAAATGAAAGCCCCCTGCACCAGCGCTTTGACGCTTACGCTTCTACGGCGGTACAATGCGGCTATGCCCGACTTTGCCTCGACGGCCATTGTTGACCCCCTTGCATTCGCGGAGCGCCTGAAGCGTGTTCCCGAAGCCCCCGGCGTGTACCTTTGGAAGGACGCCCAGGGTCAGTTGCTCTATGTTGGTAAGAGCAAGCAACTGCGTGAACGTATGCGCTCTTACTTTGGCGCGCCCCGTGGCCTTAGCGCGAAGACCCGGCGGATGGTCAGCCAGATCGCCGACTTTGACCTGATCCTCACTCAGAGTGAACTTGAGGCGCTGCTGCTCGAAATGAATCTGATTAAGCAGCACCGTCCCCGTTACAATATTCTGCTCAAAGATGATAAGACCTATCCTTACATTAAGGTTACGTTACAGGAGGCGTGGCCGCGCATCTTCACCACCCGCCAGGTGCTTGCTGACGGGGCGCGCTATTTTGGCCCTTACGCCAGCGCTGGCTCCGTTCGCATGGCGCTGCATATGCTCAACCGGCTCTTTGCTTTTCGCCCGCCCTACGAGTGTAAGGATGCACGCTTCAACCGCCACCGCAAGCTCGGCCAACC
>CAIRDL010000915.1 GCA_903877345.1 uncultured Oscillochloris sp.
ATCGCGCTTGCCACCTACCTGCTTGGGCAACGCAAAGGTTCTGTTGTTTTTGATGTGAAATGCAGTGCCGTGTTGCCTGCGGCGATTCGCGCACTCGGCGTCGAGCCAATCATGGGGAAGAATGGTTACACCAATCTTTCGGCGCAGATGCGCGACGTGAACGCCATCCTCGGCGGTGAACTGAGCGGCCACACCATCTTCCCGGCTCCCGGTCACTATTTCGACGACGGCACCTTCACCGGAGCCTATTTGCTCTTTGCACTCCAACAACTAGGCACCACCCTGCGCGACTTGCTCGCCCCTTACCCGACGCCGCCCTCCATTGACGAGGGCCGCATCCCCTTCCCGGAAGCGCTGAAGTTCCAGGTTATTGACTATGTGCGCGACCAGTTCCGCGCTACCTATCCCGTGGTTGAGCTAGACGGCGTGCGGGTAGACTTCGGCGACGGTTGGGGGCTTTTGCGGGCCTCGAACACCGAACCGGCGCTGACCAACCGCTTTGAGGCGCAGACCAACGAGCGCGCTCAGGCGATTCGCGATCTGATGATGGGTGCCGTGGAGGCGTTCCGAAGGCGCGTATGATCGCTCGCTATCGCCCGTATGTCCAAGCATGGGAGGCCATCTACACGGCGACCTTCACCCTCGACCAAGTGCGGCGGCGCGGTGCAACACTGGCCGAAGGGTTGCTGTCCCGTGGCATGAGTTGTCTGGTCGCCTACGATACGCGCTTTATGGGCGCACTCTTCGCCCGTGATTTGAGGGCGGCGCTGCAAGCCCGGGGCGTGCGGGCGACCCTTAGCGCCGCCCCGACGCCGCTTCCGGCGCTTTATCACGCCCTCGACCAACGGGTTGCCGACTGCGCCATCGTCGTTTCGGCCAACAACCGCCCCTATTGCTACAACGGCCTCGTGCTGCTCGCCCCCGACGCGACCGGCCTTACGCTTGAGCCATTGCCCGCCGACCGTGACCCCTTGGCGGGCCGTCAGGAGACCGCGTTTCCGCCGGTGGGCGATCTGCCCGCTGACCAACTCACCGATCTGCGGACCCCGTACCTCGAAGCTCTGCGAAATGCCGTAGACCTTGACCTGATCCGGCGCACCTCGCTCACGATTTTTGTTGATGCGATGAACGGCACGGCGGCGGGCATCTTCCCCGCTTTGTTGGGGGAAAGTGGGCAGACGCGGGCGATAGAGATTAACCGCGAACCCGATCCGCTCTTCAACCGCGTCACGCCGACGCCGAGTGCGGCGGGGCTTAATCGGCTGAAGAAAATCGTCCGCGAGAGCGACTCGCACCTTGGGCTGGCCCTTTCCGCCGATGGCACGGCCCTGGCGGTGATTGACAAGAATGGCGAACAACTCGACCCCGCCGAGACGGCGTTGCTCCTCGCGGCGTACCTCGCCCGCCAACACCGGCAGCGCGGCATCCTCGTCAGCCCTGCCCCGGCCCCCGATACGCCGCTCGCCGGGTTGCCCCGCTTGGCCGCTTGGGAAGACGCGACGGGGCTGCGGGTCGAGGGTATGGGCGACCCGGTCGCCCGCCTCACCGAGTTGATCATCCGCGAACAGACGCGGCCTTTGTTGGGCGCGACCAGCGAGGGCGAGGTGATCATCGGGCGTTATGCCGCCTATCCTGACGCCATCCTCGCGGGGCTGATCTGCGCCGAGATGGTCGCCCGCAACCATGGGAATCTGCGCGCCTTGCTTGACGCCCAGCGCGACCAGATTCGTAAAGCCTGATTCAAGGTTTCAGGGG